>JAMJIN010000547.1:0-1148 GCA_036784775.1 Chromatiales bacterium
TGTAGTTTGATGATCATGTAACTTATTCGCATGACCGAAATTACTAAATGTTGCAAAGGCACGGAATAAAAGCCGGTTGACGGTTGGCGGACTTGCCCCTCCCCCGGGGTGGATTAGTCCAGGTCTCCACGTAATGTTCCTTTACCGTAATATTTGCCACGGACAAATGCCAAGACCCCCCCTCCATGGCCTACGGGGGGTCTTTAGTCCACTAAGATCACCCCTGGATCCGCTGCTGAGTATCTCTAGAACATATAAAACAAGCAATGGCATTACTACCGTAATCACAGTAGACATTATAAATCTTATGTACAGTACAGTACTAACATTAAACTTATATCATTAAACAAAGCACACTTCCTGGTCACAGTATCAGAATACAACAATACATGCTTAAAACACTATACATTATGTCTAAACTAGCATAACTCGCCATAGGTCATCGAAACGTGTCGTTCCAACCTCGTCTTCTTATTCCAGAATATTGTAAGAAACACTGCACGGATTCAGCGTCATTTATCGCGGTTTCCTAGACACCCAGGCGAGTTCTCGCCAGTTACATCATCGTCCACAGTATGATGATCTTGCTGTGGGATATCGTCGAGCGGTGGAGAACTCGCAGGTGCCCCTTATCGTCGCGCAAGCGCAAGAATATCGACGGCAAGCGCAAGAAAGCTGTCACCTGTTCGTTCTTCTGTCAGCAAACGTTGGCGGTGTTGTTCGCCATCGACGCCACCATCAAGTTGACCGACAAAGAGAGTGGCTGGACAGTGAGCGGAGTCCGCGTCGTGTGCATGGCTCTGTCGACGTGGTCTCTCTTGCACTTCGTCCAGTTGCTGCCGTCCATCGGCTACTTCGTCGTCGCAATTCAGCAAAACGGGCGACAGATGTTCAACTTCGGCGTCGTCTATTCCATCTGCTTCTTCGCCGCGTTCCACCCCTTCTTCGTCACGGTCAACACGAGCGAATGTCAGACTTGCAGCGGCGAGTTCTCTAACATGTCGCAAGGCATCTACTCGAAATTCGCCATAATGCTCAACCTCGTCAATCCGGCCCAGCTGGGTCTACGTCACCCCGGCTGGTTCTACGTCACCCCGGCTGGGTATAAACGTCGTCTATATGCTCAATGTGGCGATCCTACAGATCAA
>JAMJIN010000339.1:0-2116 GCA_036784775.1 Chromatiales bacterium
GCAAAACGAGTTATTGCATTACCTGGATGAAATCGAGAAGGCAGCGTAGTCATTGCTGGCCTGTTTTTATGCAACGCTGGGGTCTACTTCGTTATCTTCGGCACGCTGATCGGTGATCGCATCGGGGAGATGGATGGTTTCCGCTACATCGATTTTATCGTACCGGGTTTGATCCTGATGTCGGTGATACAGAACTCCTATGCCAACGTAGTCTCCTCTTTCTACAGCGCAAAATTTCAGCACTATGTGGATGAGATGTTGGTTGCGCCCGTGCCGGACTGGGTGGTATTGGCAGGATATGTCAGCGGAGGAGTAGCCAGGGGCGTTGCCGTCGGCAGCGTGGTGACGTTGGTCTCACTGTTCTTTACCAATCTTGAGATACACAGTTACGCTATCACGCTGTTGGTGTTCGTTTTGACTTCGATCCTGTTTGCACTGGCGGGTTTCATCAACGCGGTCTATGCCAACACCTTTGACGATATTGCTATCGTGCCGACCTTTGTGTTGACACCTCTGACCTATCTTGGCGGCGTCTTCTACTCCATCCAGCTGTTGCCCCAATTCTGGCAGGATGTCTCCATGGCCAATCCTGTGCTCTATATGGTGAACGCCTTTCGCTTCGGCCTCATCGGCGTTTCGGATATCGATCTTGGTATTGCGATAGCGATCATTCTCTCGTTTATTTTGGCCCTGTCTGCCTATAGCCTGAACCTGCTGCATCGGGGTGTGGGGATAAAAAAATAGGTAACTATTCAGCTCAAAAGTGGCCGGTTGCTACCGGATGAATCCCAGCGGTGGCGCCAACGGTATCAAAAACTCCTTGATGAGGCGGAGGGTGAATGCCCTCCGCCAGAAGATCTCCGGTTGCTTTCGGTCCAAGGAGGGGGCGAAGATCTTTTGTCGGGTTCGCAGCTATCTGACAACCTGCCGTAAGCAGGGCATGACCGCCACGGAAGCTCTGTTATTGCTTTTCCAGGGTAAGAATCCAGACTTCATGGTAGTAGATCAAGACAAGGGTATCTGATCAGGGAAAAATGAGCTGAATAGTTACGTGATTTCTTCTTGACCGAAATCCGTTTAGCGGCTTTAATGTGTAATACATAACGACATTATACACATTGGATTTTGGTATGCGTACTAACATTGTAATAGATGACGATCTCATGGCTAATGCCTTGAAAATGACTGGCTTAAGCACTAAACGTGAGGCCGTTGAGCTTGGACTTAAAACATTGATTAAATTAAAGAAACAAGAGAATATTCGCCGATTCAGAGGAAAGTTAGCCTGGGAGGGCGACCTTGATGAGATGAGGTCCGACGATTGATCTTTGTTGATTCTAGCGTTTGGATTGATTTTTTTAATGGTAAGCAGTCTATAGAAACGAACAGACTTGATAGCCTGCTTGGTACGGAGCCAATAGGACTTGGTGATTTGGTTCTTATTGAAGTTCTGCAAGGCTTTAGACATGACCGTGATTATGAAACAGCTAAAGAACTATTAACTTCCCTGACTATTTTTGATTTAGGTGGCCTAGATATTGCCGTAAAGAGTGCGGATAACTTTCGTTCTTTACGAAAACGGGGCGTAACTGTAAGAAAAACGATTGATGTATTGATTGCAACATATTGCATTAACAATAACCTTCCTTTGCTCCATTCCGACAAGGATTTTGAACCTTTCCACCTGCACCTAAACTTGCGGAATGCAATCTCTGACACATAACGCCAACATAACCGGCGCGTAGTTGATGTTTTTGTTGGACGAAGCCGCTTCGCGGAGAAAAATCGATCCATGACAACTTCCTGAATAAAATTAAAATGTAACCTCACGCCCTCAAACGGAGGGACATTCACCCATGAATCATGAGGTTACAAAACCATGACATCACCATCCGAAAGAAAATTCAAGCGCAATTACAAAAAGCTTCTACAGCACCTGGACCTTAAAGGCCTTCGACCTAAGACCATTGAAGCCTACTCCCGGGCTATTCGACGCATCGGTGATTATTTCAACCATGAGATCGATGACCTCTCCAAGCAACAGTTGTTGGACTATTTTACCGATCTGTTGGCTAGCCACTCCTGGAGCGCGGTCAAGCTTGATCTGTATGGCCTC
>JAMJIN010000548.1:0-1146 GCA_036784775.1 Chromatiales bacterium
ACAGAAACATTCTTGGTGGGCGGCAACTAAATACCATTGACACTGGATAGAGCAACAACGCAAAATCCAAACAATATCTCTGATATAAGGGCCTTACTGAGCACTCTAAATGTCTAACCAATGCCACTTATAAATACTAAAATTTGATCGAAACAAAATAAAACAAATTACTTTCAGTCACAAAAATTAGTATTCTAGTTCACAACTTTCCAGCCAGCAACTCGTGGACGTCAGTTTCCAGCTGCATCAGTGTTCGAAATGAGGGGGTCTGGGGGTCCTGCCATAAGGCATGAGGGATATCCCATAAGAAAGAAAAATGTAAGCTTGGGGGTCTCACATTTTATCGTTGTACCGATGTAATTACCCTTCCGCAGTTGCATCTGTTGCTGCGTGTGCGTGCTAAAACTCGACGGTTTTCGCAGAACTCAACAGTTTTCGGAGAACTTGATCGATCTCGCAACAAGAACTCGACGGTTTTCGCAGAACTTGGCGGTTTTTGCAGGATTCGACATCATTATGTTGGTAGTTTAGCTGATTCATTCAGCTCACTCTATTGTCATTCAGGCACATTTTACCTTGGCATTTTACTTCTCAGAATTACAGAGAACTGTGTCTGTAAGCGCATTACTCCAGTAACAATGGCTTAGATCACAATTTAGTCATTTAACAGACGCTCTTATTCAGAGCGACTTACAACAAGTGCTTTCAACCTTAGTTGGTAAAATAACTACAAGTCGCTATTATAGCAAGCAAGTTTTTTCTACAAAAATAGGCATTAATAGCCATTACAGTGCCTGAAAAGAAGATTTTAAAGAAAAAAAATTTCGGGGACCACCAAGAGTCAGTGGTCATTTCGAACACTGCGCTGCATGTAGTTTGATCATCATGTGACTTAATTCTGCAACGGCGCGGAACAAAAGCCGGTTGGCGGACTAATCTCGGTCTCCCCTTCGTGTTCTTTTACCGTAATATTTGCCACAGACACAGGGGGGTCTAAGACCCCCCCCTTCGTGGCCTAGGCGGGGGTCTTGAGACCCCAAAGACCCCTCCTGGATCCGCTGCTGGGGAGGGGGCGGACAATTTTTGGCGTACGTAATTTGTAGATGATCCCTTTTATGAAATTGTTGGTGGTTTATACCTTTACTA
>JAMJIN010000549.1:0-1146 GCA_036784775.1 Chromatiales bacterium
TCATTATTCAATGATTCACTGATCTGCCTGCTTCATTAGTCCAATTAAAACCCTGGGAAATCAAAAATGTGCGGATACTGTACCTGGCAAATTACACATTTTGTTTCTTTTATTTATTATTTGAATGTGATTGTTGCAGGCAATAGAGAAATTGACTGGAGCGCTGTTCCAGGGACCTCCGCTTATCTCAGCCGTGAAGCGACAGTTACGAGTGAGACCAATTTATGAGAGTAAACTCCTGAAACACAATTAGCAGACTTAGGTAGTTTATATATTTTTAATGGAATGACAAAGAAGTGAATTGAGTCCTTTGCATACAGTCTTGACAAAACTTTCAGAAAATTCAGAAGTCCCATTTTCATGACTTAAATTTGATTGATAGTCTAGAAATATACCCAAAAATCACTATCTCTGATCTCACATTCCAGTGAAATGAACTTGATATGATGACTCTGATGTGATGTTTATCTGAGAAACTACAATTCCTCTTGTTGTCAACATGTTGCAGTGAATAGATTATTACTCAGTCATTTGTATGGTGCATTTTACTGTGAGTTGGCACTAATATTAACTTGTGTGCGGCTCTCGCTTCCCCAGGGATCGTCTCAATGAGTTGTGATGCACGCACATGCATACAAACTCTTCGTCTTAAAATGGGGCTCATTCTGAGGGTCGGAGGTCATCTCCCCAGGGATCGTCTCAGTGAGTTGTGATGGACGCACATACATACGAAACCTTTGTGTCCATATGTGGCTCATTCTGGGGTTCGGAGGTCAGATGCAAGAGCTTCCGAGAAAGAGAAGGTAAGGTTAGAAATATCACTGGAATGGTGCACCAGTATAGCTCGATACCTGTAGTCGTATTACTAAAATTTGCAACCTGGTTTCAAATATGGTATCGAAAATGTGCAGCCATCTGTCAAAAGTTAATGTTGATCCCTAAGTTCTAGTTTACTTGGCAATACCAGTTTGTGTTTTTGTTTAATTTATGCATATAGTTGGAATAACAATTTAAAATAAACAGCAAAGTCAAAAAAGGTATTGTTCTCAGTGAAATCAACATCACAAGTGCATATATGTTAAGATCCATGAATAATCACAAGTGACATTGCGAATATAATTAAAACATTCCAAATGTGTCAAATGT
>JAMJIN010000197.1:0-6729 GCA_036784775.1 Chromatiales bacterium
CCTCCGACTTAACTGAGCAACATACGCAATCTGCTCCGCCGACACGTTATGGAACTGGCGAGCCATCGCCGTCAGCCCCGACGTCGGGTCTGTGGTCAGCTTCCCGAAGGCTTCAGCGACCTTGTCCACCTCCACGCCGGATGCAGAGGAGAAACGCGCCACACTCTGGCTGATGGACGCAATCTGAGCCTCACCGCTTACCCCCGCCTTAACCAGTGCGCTGAGTGACTCGCTGGTCTGGTTAAACGTCAGCCCTGCCGCCTGCCCGGCTCTGGACAGGACCAGCATACGATCTGCCGTCAGTCCCGCCTGATTGCCGGAAAGGACCAGCGTTTTGTTGAAATCGGACAGGGTTGAGTTGCCCTGATACCAGGCATACGCCAGCGCACCGGTCGCCACCGCCAGCGAGGTGGCCCCCACCATCGGCAGGGTGATCGCACCGGCAAGCCCCCTGAACATGGGGATCATCCCGCCGAAGGAGTCCTTCACCTGCCCCCCCTGTTGCAGCAGGATCAGCCACGGACTTTGCCCGCCTGCAAGCTGCGTGGCCACGTCGGTGAACTGTGCAGGCAGCATACGCATGGCGGCTTTATACTGCCCGACGGAAATCCCCGCTTTCTGTGCAGCCAGCGCCTGTCGGCTCAGCGACTGTTCAACGACTGCCGCTGTTTTTTTCGCATCACTTTCCGTACCAGAAAAATGACGCCTGACTCTGGCCATCTGCTCGTCAAATCTGGCCGCATCCAGACTCAAATCAACGACCAGATCGCCTACCGGTTCAGCCATACCGGACTCCTCCTGCGATCCCTTCTGATACTGTCATCAGCATTACGTCATCCTCCGTCATGTCCGCCACATCCGGGGAAGCGGGGATAACTTCATTCCCGTCCGGGCCAAAGCGGACACCTCCGGCAAGCCCTGCCGCTTTCTGCATCAGCACATCATCTTCAGGCTCTTCGTCAGCCTCGCGCCGGTTCAGCAGACTGAAATCCAGCGGATGCATATCCGGATCGCTGAAAAACAGGCTGAGCACGGTGTACGTCAGCCCGGAAAAGTGCATATCCAGCAGAACATCATGAAAATAATGGGTACTGTAAAAGCGGTGCCAGTCGGCATACTCCGTGGATGACATCCCGGCAAGCATGGCACGCCAGTCGGGTCGCCCCATCTCACGCGCCAGTTTCAGGGCAAAACTCAGCTCACCGTCGAACACTTTCCCGCAGAAACAGGCTCTGCGGGCCCGGCGTCCTCTGTCTGTTCAGGGGCATTATTCACCACAAACTCATACATACCAGACAGCCGGTACACCACGTTTTCAGCATGAGAAATTGCCTCCGTGGGCCAGGTGGTAAGCACTTCCTGCTCAATCTGTTTAACGGCTTCATTCATGGACGGCATCTGCGTCTTCTGCGGATGGTTATGCCACAGGGACATCGCCACCAGAAACGCGCCGGTTCTGATGGCGTCTTCCACAGTAAACTTCCGGTTGCTGTCTGACTCCGCCTGTTCTGCCTGCCGTTTCATCAGGGCGAGATGCTCAATGCGCTGCAGGGCTGACAGTTCAGAAAGCGTGACGGTCACACCGTTATGTTCAAATGATTCGGTTTTCAGGAACATCGCTGACTCTCCGGATTAACTGGCGGTGACGGTAATTTCTGCAACCGCAGCAAACTCACCATTACCGGATACAACCGGAATGTTGACCTTGCCTGCAGCAACGCCGTTCACGGTGATGGTCATACCACTGACCGACACGGTGGCTTTTGTTTTATCCGCAGACACCGCACGAAAGCTCTTGTCGGTTACGCCCTCCGGCTGGAAGGCCACGGTCAGCGTGGTGCTCTGCCCTTTCACCACCGAGGTGCTGGCAGGCGTCACGGTCATGCCGGTTGCCGCTGTTACCGTGCTGCGATCTTCTGCCATCGACGGACGTCCCACATTGGTGACTTTCACCGTGCGGGTGATCACTTCCTTCGCCGTCACCGCCTTACCGATACTGCTGACCCAGCCACGGAACACATCGACCGTGCCGTTCGGGAAGCGGATTTTATAGGCACGGGTATCGCCTTCATTAAACCACGCCAGCAGCGCCTGCTGCCCCTGCTCTCCGGGCATCCACGCCAGCGTGAAGCTGGTATCTCCGGCAGATTTCTGCCCCTGCCCGGTCGCAGTCCAGTCTGCATCTTCATCATCGAGATAGCTGTCGTCATAGGACTCAGCGGTCAGTTCGCCGGGCGTCAGGTCTTTAACTTTTGCCAGACGCGACCAGTCAACGTCTGAAAGCGGATTCGCGTAAGGGTCACCGCTCCCCTTATAAACCCACAGGGTGGTCCCGGCACCTTTCACCGGCATTGTAGGATTTGGTACAGGCATAGCGTCCTCACATTTCATAGGTAATGACATAAGTCAGATCGGCTGAACTCCACAAGCCCGCATCATCGTCGCGCCGGTAGTCATAGCCGCTGGCCACCATACTGGTGATCAAATCTGACAGTGCCGGGATATCGCTCATCACCGGATAAATCCGGGACTCCATCCACGCATCCAGCTCTGAATCCGGCACCTGAGCAGGCAGGAAAACTTCGATATGCAGCTCCGCCTGCCAGGTATCGCTGTCCAGCTCTTCGCCCGTGTATTCAGCGCCGGTGAGATAAACGGCAACTGCCGGAAAATCCGCCTCATCAAAAACAGCGGGGCGACCATCAAAAAACGTCGCCCCGGTGTCATGCTTCTCCAGTGCATCCAGTACGGCTGCACGGAGTTCAGTATGTTTCATCGCTTTATTACCATCCTCAGTTGATGCTGCAGCGCATAGCCCAGCTCTTTCGGAAGACGTTCACGCCGTATCCGCTCAATATTTTGTTTAAACGCCGTGGTCAGCGGCACCGCCATCGGGATTTTCACCACATCAATGGGGTAACGGTTTTTCCCAGCCACACGCTGCATGACATGCCACCGGCCATTTTTCAGTTGCTGAATAAACGCGCCGGGAATACGACGGTTACCCACCACAAGCACGCTGCCGCCACCTTTCAGGGATGAACGCTGCCCCTTTTTACGACGCCTGCGGCGCGAAAGGACAACCCGCGCATTACCCAGCTTGATTACGGGCAAATCCCCCCGGTTAACTTTGATTCTGGCCTGCGGATTTTTGACCGTGGCCCTTTTCAGCCTGGCCCTTTCCTTTACCAGTTTCCGGCGTACCTTTGTCTCACGGGCAACCTGTGACGCCGACTGCGATATCGCGGATGAAGCAACGCGGTTAATGGCCATTGCGGCGGCACCAGGCACCGCCGTTTTGCTGATACGGCTGAGGTTTTCAACGGCCTGCTCAAGACCTTTTATGGCCATACATCCCCCTTTCAGCGGCGACGGTTAACGGCAGGCGGTACGCCCCGTCCAAGCCAGAGATGACAACTTCCGCCATCATCCGGCGAAACCCGATCTACCCAGAAATTTTCCTCACCGATGGTCAGCGTGTCTCCACGCCGCAGCTGCCGCACCTCATCAGTCCGGACAAACAGGGACGGGCTGGAGCCTTCAACGCGCACGCCCTGTCCGGCATAGCTGATATTTTCAGGGTCATCAAAAACACCACGTATCACCGCACCTGACTGCTCACCGGATGTAATGGTGGCTGACGTTCCCATGTACCCGCGTATCGTTTCATCGGCGCGGGCAATGGCAGCATCGAACAGGTTATCGAAATCAGCCACAGCGCCTCCCGTTATTGCATTCTGGCCAGGCCGCGCTCTGTCATTTCGGCTGCCACACCGGCAGAGACACGAAACGCCGTTCCCGGCAGCACAAATGCCACAGGTTCATCCCGCGTGGCGTGAAGTGCATCAGTATGCAGCTTCACCAGTGCCACGACCGTGACCAGTTCAGACGTATCCAGAATCACGGTATCCGGCTGCGCTGATCCCACCTCATTTTCATGTCCGGTCAGCACATTTTCCCGGCTGAGAGGGGTGTCCTGACCGGCAGTTTCATCCGTGTCATCAAGCTCCTCTTTCAGCTCTGCCACACGGAGCGCCAGTTCTTCTTTCGTCCCCGTCAGGCTGACATCACGGTTCAGTTGTTCACCCAGCGAGCGGAGACGGGCAATCAGTTCATCTTTCGTCATGGACTCCTCCACAGAGAAACAATGGCCCCGAAGGGCCATGATTACGCCAGTTGTACGGACACGAACTCATCAGGGTCAGCCAGCAGCATCAGCGGTGCTGACTGAATCATGGTGAACTCACGCGCCGGATCGCCGGTGGTCACCCAGTTTTTCGGGTAACGGGCAGAGGCGTTAATGCCTTCGCGCTGTGCGTCCGCATCCTGAATGCAGCCATAGGTGCGCAGACCGCGTGCCTGAGTGTTCCCCAGCACCATCGTGTTGTCCGGCAGGAAGTTCTTTTTGACGCCGTTTTCCACGTACTGTCCGGAATACACGACGATGGCCACATCGCCATACATCCCCTTATAGGACACCGCTTTGCCCAGGTCTTTCACCGCTGTCTCCAGCTCGGAATTAGAGCCACGACGGGTATCCAGCTTCTCCTTGACGGCTTTGAAGGAACGGAACAGCGCCCAGCCTTTCGGATCGAACACGATGATATTCACCACACCGCTGGCGTTCAGCGCGTAGGCTTCGATATCGTCGGTCGGGTCATACGTGGACTTGTCACGCTTGCTCCACTCCGTGCCGCCGGACTGCGTGATGTTATTCTCCTCACTGCGGCCCATATCCACCTCAACCGGATCGAAGGCTTCACCGGTCATGGTGTATTTGCCCTTAAGCACGGCAGAAACTGCCTGCATCTCTTCGACCTGAGCAATGGCCAGCTCTTCGTCACGCATGTTCTGCATGATGATGCGACGGCGGCGGTAAGCCGGGTCCGCCAGATTCTGCGGATCTTCATCCGGCAGGCGACGCAGGGTCATCTGCGGATTCACTTCATGCTTCGGCTTGACATATCCCGGCGTAAATTCAGAGGTGGAGCCGCCACGGGAACGGATAACCTCACCGGAAACAATCGGCGAAACGTACAGCGCCATGTTTACCAGTCCCGGAATTTGTGAGAGATAGACTTTCTCCGTGGTGAAGGGATAGCTCTCACGGAAAAAGAGACGCAGAAACAGCGGATCAAACTTAAATTTCTGCTCATTTGCCGCCAGCAGTTGGGCGGTTGTGTACATCGACATAAAAAAATCCCGTAAAAAAAGCCGCACAGGCGGCCTTTAGTGATGAAGGGTAAAGTTAAACGATGCTGATTGCCGTTCCGGCAAACGCGGTCCGTTTTTTCGTCTCGTCGCTGGCAGCCTCCGGCCAGAGCACATCCTCATAACGGAACGTGCCGGACTTGTAGAACGTCAGCGTGGTGCTGGTCTGGTCAGCAGCAACCGCAAGAATGCCAACGGCAGCACCGTCGGTGGTGCCATCCCACGCAACCAGCTTACGGCTGGAGGTGTCCAGCATCAGCGGGGTCATTGCAGGCGCTTTCGCACTCAATCCGCCGGGCGCGGTTGCGGTATGAGCCGGGTCACTGTTGCCCTGCGGCTGGTAATGGGTAAAGGTTTCTTTGCTCGTCATAAACATCCCTTACACTGGTGTGTTCAGCAAATCGTTAACGGCATCAGATGCCGGGTTACCTGCAGCCAGCGGTGCCGGTGCCCCCTGCATCAGACGATCCAGCGCAGTGTCACTGCGCGCCTGTGCACTCTGTGGTGCTGCGGCCAGAATGCGGCGGGCCGTTTTCACGGTCATACCGGGGGTTTCTGCCAGCACGCGTGCCTGTTCTTCGCGTCCGTGAGCCTCCTCACAGTTGAGGATCCCCATAATGCGGCTGTTTTCTGCCGCAACCGCTGCGGTGATCTGCGCGTTCACGTCCGGCTGCGCCGCGCTGGCGTTCTCGCCCTCCGTCGCTGGCACCACGTCAGTAACGTCAGCCTGCGAAGCAGTGGCTGAAACAGTTGTTGATTGAGTCTCTTTGGTCATTCGCCCTCCTGAGAGACGGGATTTACGTGCATCCAGTGCATCACGCATGACGGTGATCGCATCGGTGCTGTTAACAAGTTCATCAGCCAGTCCGGCATCAATGGCCTCCTGACCGCTGTACACTGCAGCCTCGGTATCCAGCACAACCTGCACGGACAGGCCGGTATATGCCGACACCTTCTGCGCAAACATCTGGCGGGTTGCGTCCATCCGGGACTGCAGTGTCTCCCGGACGTCATCCGGAAGATGGCTGTAGGGGTTGCCATCCACCTTATGGCTGCCGCTGTAAATCAGCGTGATTTCCACACCCTGTTTCTCCAGCGCAGCACCGTAATTACTGTGAGCCATCATGACGCCGATGGAGCCTGTCCGGGCGGTCTGCGTGACCAGACGCCGGGAGGCGGCACTGGCAAGCAACTGACCTGCACTGCAGTTCATGTCGTTGGCAAGCGCCCATACCGGTTTTATGTCACGCACACGGGCGATGATGTCAGCGCAGTCAAATGCCCCCGCCACCATCCCGCCGGGCGTGTCCATATCGAGCAGAATGCCGTCCACCATCGGATCGCTGGCAGCCTGTTGCAGACGGGCGATAATGCCGTTGTAACCGGTCATCCCCGAGTACGGCTGCAGCGCCCGCGTCCGGCTGACCAGCGTGCCGGACACCGGCAGCACGGCGATGCCGTTCATGACCTGATAACTGCGGGCCTGTCGTGGTCCGTCATCATCACCGGATAATGCCA
>JAMJIN010000550.1:0-1142 GCA_036784775.1 Chromatiales bacterium
GATAGCGAAGTAGGGGTGTTGTGTAACTAACTGATTGTTATCGAAAAGTTGGGTTGTCCTTGTTTCGGGGGATTTTAGGCGTATTATTTCCTGCCGATTTCAAAGATAATTCAGGGGCGGTTGGTGAAGAAGAAAGCGTTGGTGTTGTTTTTGGTGTCGCTCATCGCGGCTTTTGGGGTGTTTGGGGCTGATGGTGAGTCGGATAGTGATGGGGCTGACGTCCCGGAGTGTGGGAGCCAGTATAGGAGAGATAGTGCTGCGTGTCGCGCGTTAGGCGAAACGCTTAGGCGGGCCTGTTGGGCATCTGCCGCTCAGCGTCTTGGAGCTTGTGTTCTCAGTAAAGGCGCGAACCTAGATCATCCTGAGTTACGAACAAATATTGAGAGTTAGGGGGGGGGGTGTGGAAAAAAGAAACGCGTCCGATGCAATGCTGTGTAGGGATCTTGATCTGTGTGATGTTGACGGTAAGGTTGTTGGGCTCATACGGGTTTTCTTTTGGAAGCCGGTGCCGGATGAGCATTGTGACTGGTCATGTACCTACCGCATTGACGGACTTAGTTATGATCACACAATGTCTATGATTGGTGTGGATGCAATACAAGCGTATGATCATGCACTTATGATGGCTGGGGTACGCTTGGGAATGGTGGCTAATGGTGGGGATCATCATGTAAGGTGGCTGGGTAGCACAGACCTTGGTTTTCCCAAGCTATCCTGTGGGTCTCAAAGTGTGTCGTGACGCTGAGAATGTTATCGACATCGCCCGAGCCATAAGGCGCCGGGGGGGAAGACGTGCTTAATCGACAGGAAGGTGAGTTAGATGGGAGGCCATTCGTATGAAAGACACGAAAAAACACCAGTCGGGTTTTAGAAATCTTGAAGTCTGTCAGTAAAAAGCTGGATGAGCTTTACGCTCGTCATGAGGTCGAGACTCAAAAGGCCGCTTAAATAACAGCGCGTATAAGGTATAGCCTGCGATTTTCCGATAACGCCAAAATAAGTGGCGCCAAATGAACCAAATATTCCCATGCCAAACCCCGGAAGGCGTGATCGTGAGCCAGTCAATAAGCCACCAAAGCACTAAGACCGAAAACTAGCGGTGTAGCCGCAACGAAGGCCCGAAGCCTGTTGAGCCAGAATCC
>JAMJIN010000198.1:0-6659 GCA_036784775.1 Chromatiales bacterium
GCAAAACGAGTTATTGCATTACCTGGATGAAATCGAGAAGGCAGCGTAGTCATTGCTGGCCTGTTTTTATGCAACGCTGGGGTTCAGTATGCGCCACCCACTGACTCAATAGCTGAGCCTCAGGGGTAATCAGGTAAATGTATGGCGTGTGTTCTGTCGATTCTTTCATTGATATCATAGTAGATATGGATGTCAGAGTTGTTGTGGTGTGATTTTATTGTGGGTTCCAGGTCAAAGTACTTGTCTGAAAACTTATCATACACATATGCTAGCTTTTCTCTGTTTCGTATATATCTTGGATTATTGATAAAGGTTTGTGGAGAGAATGCATGGATGCAACTAGCCTTAATCAATACACCAATAATTATGGCTGCATAACCACCCATTGAATTACCAAATACGGCCACTTTTTTAATGCCGTTCTCATCGATAATATTTCTTAGAAATAAAGCAGTTTCGTCAATATTGGTTGATATTCCGGAAACGCCGGACTGGTACCATACCTGCTGTAGATCGCGCAAGTAGATTTTGTTGGCTTTTAGGTTTTTTGTTATATTAATTAACTCAAATGGTGGTGGGCCTCGCCTACCAGCAACTCCGCCGAAGGCAATTAGTAGAGGGCCATCTTTGTACGGTAGTTCAATGATGGATGATAGGTTGGGATCATCTATGTTTTTGTGGGATTCGGTTGCCATTGGATCAACTGGGTCTTTTGCCATAAAGAGGATAGATTTGACATTCGGTGGTTGTCGGGTTTATCCAGTTTGACTGGTAACTGTCCCTGCGTTATCTGCACTTCTGCCATCCGTGGCGGTCGAAGCGAAAATCACCGGGGGCGGATCTAATTTCAGGGGTCGGAGTCAAACCGCCTGAACCGGTCATTTTAACCACCCACGTTTATGCGGTTTGACTCCGACCCCTCAAGTTAAATCCCACGGCCCCTAGTGTACTTGCTTACGTTGGGTTATATCGAAGAACAGGGTAAAATCGGCGCTACTTGAAACATGCCGTTGATACTTGGGGTTGCGCAGAGCCTGCCTATGTGCTGATGATTATTCTTGCACTTTTGCATTTAATGCTAGCCTGATGGCCTTGATTATCGTCAGTCTGTTTTTGGGGTCTATTCAACACCCCGCTCGACGCCGATGAGTTGGAGTTGCTGGAATGTGCCTTGCAATTGGGTATACCGCTGGGCAATACGAGATTGATATCATAAATTGAAGCAATGTCGGGCCGCAAGGTTGACTTTTCCAGGCGTGGCAGGCCGTCAAAGGTCTCTCAAGGAATTAAATAGTTACAACGAGGATTGATAATGAAGAAGGCGCTTATTACGGGCATAACGGGCCAGGATGGCTCATATCTGGCAGAGTTGCTGTTGGAGAAAGGCTATGAGGTGCATGGTATCAAACGTCGTGCCTCATCATTCAATACGCAGCGCGTGGATCATATCTATCAGGATCCACACGTTGACAATCAACGATTTATACTCCACTACGGTGATCTTACAGACAGCTCTAATCTAACCCGAATCCTTCAGGAGGTGCAGCCGGATGAGGTCTATAATCTGGCAGCACAATCCCATGTGGCCGTCAGTTTCGAGGCGCCAGAATACACTGCCGATGTTGTCGGTATGGGTACGCTTCGCCTGCTTGAGGCGATTCGCTTACTTGGGCTTGAGAAGAAGACGCGTTTCTACCAGGCGTCTACCTCCGAACTGTTTGGACTGGTACAGGAGACGCCCCAGAAAGAGACCACACCGTTTTATCCACGCAGTCCCTATGCTGCAGCTAAGCTGTACGCTTATTGGATCACGGTAAACTACCGTGAGGCTTACGGTATGTACGCCTGTAATGGGATCCTGTTCAATCATGAATCACCACGTCGAGGTGAGACGTTTGTCACGCGGAAGATTACTCGCGGTTTGGCCAACATTGCACAGGGGCTGGAAAAGTGCCTCTACCTGGGCAATATGGACGCGCTTCGTGACTGGGGGCACGCAAAGGATTTTGTTCGTATGCAGTGGATGATGCTGCAGCAGGATCATCCTGAAGACTTTGCGATCGCAACCGGCGTCCAGCACTCGGTGCGCGATTTTGTCAGCATGACAGCCGCAGAATTAGGGCTGACCCTGCGTTTTGAGGGTGAAGGGCTGGATGAGAAAGGTATAGTTGAGCGGATAGAGGGTGACAAAGCGCCTGGGTTGAAAGTGGGTGATGTGATCGTTGCAGTTGATCCGCGATATTTCCGTCCCGCTGAAGTGGAAACCCTGCTGGGTGATCCTACCAAGGCGAAAGATCAGCTGGGCTGGGTACCGGAAATCACAGTCCAGGAGATGTGTGCTGAGATGGTGGCTACCGACCTGCACGAGGCACGACGGCATGCGTTATTGAAAGAGCATGGGTACGAGTTGCCGATTCAGGCAGAGCATTGATTATGTCCCGTAATCTGCAGCAGAAAATTTTTGTGGCTGGCCATCGGGGAATGGTTGGGGCTGCCATTATCCGGCGCCTCCAGGCGTTAGGGTATACCAACATCATCACCCGCGGACGTGATGAGCTGAACCTGTTGGATCAGGCGGCTGTACAGGCTTTTTTCGAGCGCGAAGGTTTAGATCAGGTGTACCTCGCGGCGGCGAAAGTGGGTGGCATCCATGCCAACAATACCTACCCGGCTGATTTTATCTATGAAAATCTGATGATCGAGGCCAATATTGTCCATGCGGCGCATTCGGTGGGGGTGCAGAAGTTACTGTTCCTCGGCTCTTCCTGTATATATCCCAAGTCGGCCGAGCAGCCGATGAAGGAGGAGGCGCTGCTCACTGGGACGCTGGAGCCCACAAACGAGCCATACGCCATTGCCAAGATTGCCGGCATCAAGTTGTGCGAGAGTTATAATCGTCAACACAATCGTGATTACCGTAGTGTGATGCCGACCAACCTCTATGGGCCGAATGACAACTTTCATTCAGAGAACAGCCACGTGATTCCAGCGTTGCTGCGCCGCTTCCACGAGGCGGTTCAATCCAATTCAGAAGAGGTGCTAATCTGGGGCAGTGGTACGCCGATGCGCGAGTTTCTGCATGTGGATGATATGGCGGCAGCCAGTGTGCACGTGATGGAACTGGATAGTGAAACCTATCAGGCGAATACAAAACCGATGCTGTCTCATATCAACGTAGGTACCGGTGTGGATTGTACGATTCGGAAGCTTGCAGAGACGATCGCACGTGTTGCAGGTTTTTCGGGCAAGTTGAGCTTCGATAGCAATAAGCCCGATGGTACACCGCGCAAGTTGATGGACGTTTCCTGCCTGAGAGCGTTGGGCTGGGAGGCGGCAATTACCCTCGAAGAGGGGCTGCGGGACGCCTATCAGTGGTTTTTGGAGAATCAGGAACGGTTTAGGGACTGAAGGTGCATCTACCGGCTGATGTTTTTCAGACTGTGGTGGTTTCAACCCCGCTGGTTTCGATCGATCTGGTGGTGGAAAATGGCTGCGGTGAGATTCTCCTTGGCTTGCGAAATAACCGTCCGGCGCAGGGGTGTTGGTTTGTGCCAGGTGGACGAATTCTGAAGCACGAAAGCCTTGATGCTGCCTTCACTCGGCTGGTAAGGGATGAACTGGGCGTCAAGGCGAGCCGCACATCCGCCTGTTTCCTGGGCGTGTATGAACATTTCTACAGCGACAGTGTGTTTGGTGAGGCCCCGGATCCCTATTATGTGGTGTTGATCTACCATCTTCCACATGTTCTTGACCTGAGCAGCCTGCCTTCTGCGCAACACCACGATTATCGATGGTGGCCGCAGGTGGAAATGGCGGCCAGCGATCGGGTACACTCGAACAGTCGAGTCTACCTTACGGCGATGGAAGAGATTGCGCACCGTGCCCGGGCTCGGGAACAGCAAAAGGGAGCGGAATGGTAATCAACAAGTTGCGCTCGGTTCTCGGGCAGGTTGCTAAATCAAATGGTTCAAATATGATCAGCCGAGGAGGCAAAAAACGTTTTAAACGTTGTGTGCTGCATATTGGTACTGAGAAGACCGGCACCTCCACTCTACAACGTTTTTTAACGGTAAATCGCAAGGAACTGGTTCGTGATGGTGTGATCTATCCATCGGCCACGGGTAATAACGGTGGGACTCAATGGGGCTTTGTGGCCTGCGCGCAAAACAAGCCTTGGGAAACGGATGTTGGCGTGGCGTTAGGCATCCACTCTGCCATGGATCAGGAGTTGTACAGGGAAGCGCTACGAAAGAAACTATTGCGGGAGTTTGCGGCAGCCCCCAAGGCTAATGTACTGCTCATTTCATCAGAACACCTACAGAGTCGGTTGTTTAGTAAAGAAACAATTGCCCGGATAAAGGCGTTTTTGGAACCCTGGGTGGAGAGATTTGAGATCGTACTCTACCTGCGTCGGCAAGATCGCGTTGCAGTGAGTCTCTATTCGACCAAGATCAAGTCCGGTAATCCCACTCCGATTCTCTTTTCTGGTGCACCCAAAGGGCCTGTACCTTACTATTTCGATTACGACAAAATCTACGATAATTGGTGTGCGGTGTTTGGTGAAGAGACGCTAAAGGTTCGTCTCTTTTCGCCGCATGAGTGGGAACAGGGTGACCTGGTGTATGATTTCTGCACTGTTTGCGGGTTGCGACCAGAAGGCAAGCGCATGCCTGTCGTGGAAAATGAGTCGCTCAATCAAATGGGGGCGGATTTTCTACTTGAGGTCAACCGGAAGATGCCGCGTATGGTTGAAGGCCAGAGGAACAAAGAGCGCGATGCGGTGACCCGGCTCATCTCAGAATTGTGTCATGGTAAAAATTACCCTGCCAGCCGCAAAGAGGCGATGAAGTTCTATCATCGATACCTGGAGTGCAATGCACGAATAAAAGAGAAGGCATTTCCAGATCGTTCAGAGCCGCTGTTCGACGAGGACTTTTCTGACTATCCGGAGTCAGTCGACAAACTTGAGCCACGTTACGCGGATGCGGTCGAACTCGCCTTGCGTATATGGAAGATGAAGATTTAATAACATGAAAACAGTTTCTATTCAGCAATTGGCAACTGATAGTGGTGTGGTTTTTGGGACCAGTGGTGCCCGCGGTTTGGTCGAACAGTTGACGCCTGAGGTTTGTGCTGGTTATACAGCAGCTTTCCTTAATTTGTTTGAGAGTGCATCGGTTCAACAAGTTGTTGTTGGCATTGACCTGCGGTCCAGCAGCCCAGAGATTGCGCGTGCCTGTATTCTTGCGATTGAATCTGCAGGCCTTGTTGCTGAGTTCTGCGGGGTAGTGCCTACACCCGCACTGGCATTGCATGCAATGCAGAAAGGGATTCCGGCTATCATGATAACCGGCAGTCATATTCCGTTCGACCGAAACGGAATAAAGTTCTATCGGCCAGAGGGCGAGATTACCAAAGCGGATGAGGCTGCCATTATGGGTGCTGAGGTTTTATTGTCTGAGCCTCTGGAGTTGCCGGACTTGCCTGCGGTGAATGAGGGGGCGCAACAGCGTTATCTGGAACGATATCTTCAGTTCTTTCCCGTGGATATGCTGGCGGGGTTGCGAGTGGGTTTTTATCAGCACTCCAGTGTTGCGCGCGACCTGCTGACGACACTGCTTTCCCGGTTGGGTGCAGAGGTGATAGCGCTGGGGCGTACCAATAAATTTGTTCCGATCGATACAGAAGCAGTTTCGGAAGAGGATGCTGAACGTGCAAAAGCGTGGGTCTTGGAGCACCAGCTGGATGCACTGATCTCGACCGACGGAGATGCCGATCGCCCTCTACTTGGTGACGAGCAAGGCATTTGGTTTCGGGGAGATGTCGTCGGATTGTTGTGCGCACGATTCCTGAAGGCCGAAGCGCTTGTCACACCAGTCAGTTGCACAACGGCAATCGAAAAAAGTGGATGGTTTAAACATATCAGCCGGACCCGTATCGGCTCGCCGTATGTCATCGAAGGCATGGATGCACTGCAGGCTGCCGGAAAGGCGCCGGTGGTCGGTTTTGAGGCAAACGGTGGATTTCTGCTGGGGAGTGAAACTGAGCACAACGGGAAGATTTTGCAACCGTTGCCCACTCGTGATGCAGTGTTGCCAATCCTGGCACTATTGGCGCTTGCTCATGAAAAGGGGGTGCCTCTTTCTGCGCTGACAGCAGAGTTGCCCAAACGTTTTACTGCGAGTGATCGGCTTCAGGGCGTAGCAATAGAGCGGAGTCGGAAACTGTTGAGTGGCCTGGAAAAAAACTCGGAACCGCTTTCCCGGCTCTACGGTCCGGTTTCGGCGCTGGATGTAACTGATGGGCTACGATTTACCTTTGAGAGTGGTGACATCGTCCATCTGCGCCCATCAGGTAATGCGCCGGAATTGCGTTGTTACGCCGAGGCTGATGACGCTGTGCGGGCTGAAGAACTGGTCGCTGAGGTCCTGGAACTGGCTAGGTGCCAGTGACTTCAGGCTACATTTTATTCAAGACAGAGTTGTAACTTCTCAAAAACCCGTGGCAAGAGCAGCCCGCTCGGTGATGATATCGGGTAATGGAGCAATGGTCTGTTCACCAATACCCAAACGATCTGTTAAGTAATGCCAGAACGAGATATCCAGCTTACGGCAGGTTTTTTTCAAGCTGGCAAAAGTATCTCGGCAACGCCTGCCTTC
>JAMJIN010000551.1:0-1141 GCA_036784775.1 Chromatiales bacterium
CTAGAATACATAGTCACTGTACACACAGTACACAGCTAGCATACATAGACATTGTACCCACAGTACACAGCTAGAATATATATAGTCACTATACCCAGAGTACACAACTAGAATACATATTCACTGTACCCACAGTAAACAACTAGAATACATAATAATAATCACTGTACCCACATTAACCCACTACAATTCATAGTCACTGTACCCACATTACTCAGCTAGCATACATAGTCACTGTACCCACAGTGCACACCTAGTATACAATGTTACTGTACCCACAGTACACAGTTAGAATACATAGTAACTGTTCCCACAGTACTCAACTTTAATACATAGTCACTATACCCACAGTACACAAATAAAATACAGCTATAATGCATTGTCACTACATCTCCAGTACACGATTAGAATACACAGTTACTGCTCACCCAGGACACAGCTCGAAATACATGGTCGCTGCAACCTCAGCACATAACTGGAATACATAGCCACTACACCCTCAGAATACAAAATCACACAATTTCGCACAACATTACACAACTTCACACAACGTCGCACAACTTCACACAACTTCAGACTTCATGTATTCTAGCTGTGTACATTGGGTACAGTGAATATGTATTATAGCTGTGTACTCTGTGTACAGTCACTAAGTATTATAGTTGTGTAATGTGGGTACAGTGACTATGTACTCTAGCTGAGTACTGTGGGTACAGTGACTATGTAATTTAGCTGTGTACTCTGGATACAGTGACTATGTATTCTAGATGTGTACTGGGGATACAGTGACTTTATACGTGTACTGTGGGTACAGTAACTATGTATTCTAGCTATGCACTGTGGGTACAGTGACTATATACTGTAGCTGTTTACTCTGGGTCCAGTGACAATGTATTCTAGCCCTGTACTGTGGTTACATTGATTATGTCTTCTAGCTGTGAACTGTGGCTATTGTGAGTATTCTAGCTTTGTACTGTGTGTGCGTGCGTGCGTGCGTGCGTGCGTGCGTGCGTGCGTGCGTGCGTGCGTGCGTGCGTGCGTGCGTGCGTGCGTGCGTGTGTGTGTACAGTGAATATACATTCTAGCTGTGTACTGTGGGTTGAGTGACTATGTATTTTAGTTGTGTACTGTGGATACAGTG
>JAMJIN010000552.1:0-1139 GCA_036784775.1 Chromatiales bacterium
ACACACACAGAGGGAGAATAACATGTTGACAAATGCTGATTTTTCATCACAGCCATATGAATTTATGGAATAACTAAGCGCTAACACAAACATTACACAGTGAGACTAAAATCTCAACATTCGCCGGAAAATTAGACGTTCTTGCCAGAAAACGTCCGTGCCCTCTAGGTAGCTGCGTAGAATGAACTCATACATACAACGGCGACAAAACACTGTTAATACCCAACAGTCGTTCGAGTTGGTTACACCTGTCTCTCTGTCTCCTTGTCTCTACGTCTGTCGTTGTCTCTATATCTGTCTCTCTGCATCCATGTGTCTCTACCTTTCCATCTGAATGCCGCTCTATATATGTACCACTCTGTCTATCTGCCTCTCTGATTCTCCATGCCTCCCAATATCTCTCTCTCTGTGTCCCTGTCTTCCTGTCTTTGTGCCTTTTTTCTGTTATATATATATATATATATATATATATATATATATATATATATAGAGAGAGAGAGAGAGAGAGAGAGAGAGAGAGACTGTATGTCTCTCTCCCCTTATGTTTGTCTTTTATCTATCTGTCTCTCTGCGCTCTGTTGGTCGGCATCTCTTTTTTCTCTCTGCGTATCTCTGTTTCTCTGTCCCTGTATCTTTCTTTCTCAATTCTCTGTTTCTATGGCTCTCTTTTTTCGCCTGTATGCCTGCCTCTCTCTCTCTCTCTCTCTGTCTGTCTCTGCATCTCTGTGTCTCTCTACCTCTCTGCCGCTCTGTATATTTGCCTCTCTGATTCTTTAACTCACTTTCTCCCTGTCTCTCTAATTGTAGTTTTTTTCATGTTTTCTGTCTCTCCACCTTTCTCTGGTTCTCTGTCTTTCTCGGTTTGTCTGTCTCGGTTCATTTCTCTATCTGCTTGTGTCTCTCTGTCTCCTCTGTCCCTGTGTCTCTTTTTTGTATATATTTCTGTAATTATCTCTGTCTCCCTGGCTCCCGGTCTCCCTGCATTATCATATCTACCGGTCGGGTATAACTGCCTGTCTACTTGCCTGCTGCTCTGCCGCTCTGTCTGTATGTCTTTGTGTTTATATATTTCCCTGTCTCTCTGCTTGCCTGTCCGACTCTCTGCGTTCCTGCTTCTCGGCCTCTCTGCATATATGTCT
>JAMJIN010000199.1:0-6493 GCA_036784775.1 Chromatiales bacterium
CCTCAGAGCCATGCTACCTCGTTTGCTTCGGGCTGCTGCAACGACTTCACCACGTCCCGAGACATGGCTGCGGCTTGCTGAACATTCGTGCTAATCAAGTAGATTGTTGAACAAGGGTACAACTTTTATCGGCTCAAATCGCCGAAACATTAGGGCTTTCGTTCTTGTGCCGGATTCGTGTCGGTGATCAAGGTGTACCCGGAAAGATTATGGGCTATTTTTTGAGTTTTATCACCAGTGTGCTGATATGGTTCTCTTTGGCCAGTTTGAGTGCTCCATTAAGCCGCTGATGGCTGTTGTAGGGGCCGCTGCGAACCCGGTGGTAGGTGTCCCGGTTATTGATGCTGACCTTTTGGATCTCCGCTTCGATGCCTATCAGGGCGAGCCTCGCCTTCATGCGGTCGGCGTCTGCATGTTTACGGAACGAGCCCATCTGCAGGATGTAGGAGGCCCCCTGTATCGCAGCCGGTTTCTTGTCGGGTCGGGTCGGGGTGGCGGGTTTTGCAGGTGCCTCGCTCTCGATGATCTCATCCTCCGGGATCACCACTTCCATTTCCGGCAGGATGGAATAGAAATCAAAGCGTGGTTTAGGTGCCTCTTGCTGTTCCGGTTCGGCCTGCCTGCGTTGCGTTGCCGTGGGTTTTGGCGGCGTAACCCCGGGGATGTGTCCCTCTGCCAGATCCTGGCCCAGCTTCAGCCATACCAGCCCCATGATAAATGCCCCGACGATGAACCCGGAAAAAAACCAGAGGCTGCAGTTGCCGCTGTGCTTTTTGTTTTTGCGTTTGGGAGTGGCACGCCGTTTGTAGTCGACCATGGGTTACATGCTCTCCGGGGCGGAGACACCGAGCAGC
Source organism: Chromatiales bacterium (assembly GCA_036784775.1). Classification (GTDB taxonomy): domain Bacteria; phylum Pseudomonadota; class Gammaproteobacteria; order Chromatiales; family Chromatiaceae; genus QGON01. The sequence continues at coordinate 855 of JAMJIN010000199.1, forward strand.
AGCAGGCCATTGCGCAATACCTGACGGGTGGCCAGGATCAGTTTCAAACGGGCGTCACGCAGGGCAGTATCATCAATCAGGAATTTGTGTGCGTTGTAGTAGGTGTGAAAATCGTTGGCAAGGTCGCGCACATAGTGAGTGAGTTGATGTGGTTCCTCGTGGGTGGCGGCGGTTTCCACCACTTCAGGGTACTTGGCCAGGGTGACCAGCAGTGCCTGTTCGTGGGTCTCGGTGAGACGCTCCAGGTTCTCCGTGCCACTGCTGGGCTGAACGTCGATCCCCTTGTCGGCGGCCTGGCGCAGCACGCTACAGATGCGCGCGTGGGCATACTGCACATAGTAGACCGGGTTGTCGCTGGACTGGGATTTTGCCAGATCCAGGTCGAAGTCGAGATGCTGTTCACACTTGCGCATCACGTAGAAAAAGCGTGCGGCATCGGCCCCAACCTCTTTGCGCAATTCGCGCAGGGTGACGAAGGAGCCTGAGCGGGTCGACATAGGTACTTTCTCGCCGCTCCGGAAGAGGATGGCGAACTGTACCAACAGCACGTCGAGCTTGCTGTCGTCATCGCCCAAGGCTTTCAGTGCGGCACGCACACGGGGTACGTACCCGTGATGGTCCGCGCCCCAGATATCGATCACCCGGTCGAAGCCGCGTTCCAGCTTGTCCATGTGATAGGCGATGTCGGAGGCAAAATAGGTGGTCTGGCCGTTGTCACGCACTACCACCCGGTCCTTCTCGTCGCCGAAGGCGGTGGAGCGAAACCAGAGGGCGCCGCCATCTTCGTAGACGTGGTCCGACTTGCGCAGGCGCTCGATCATCTTGTTGACCGCGCCGCTCTCCATCAGGGTGCGTTCCGAGTACCACTCCTCAAAGTCGACGCCGAACAGAGAGAGGTCGTCACGGATATCATCGAGAATGGTATTGAGTCCAAGCTCGAACACGAACCGGTAGCGATTATCGCCGAGCAGTTCCTTGGCGCGATGGATCAGCGCGTCGATGTGTTTTTCCTTGTCGCCGCCCTCCGGCTCGTCGGCAGGAATGTTGTCGAAGAGTTCCTCCGTGCTGTGCCGGTAGCTGTCGCCGTGATCCCGGTGCAGGGTGGCGGCGATGTCCCAGACGTAATCGCCCTTGTAGCCGTTGGCCGGGAAGGTCAGCGCCTCGTCGCACAGCTCCAGATAGCGCAGCCAGACCGAGGTGCCGAGGATGTCCATCTGCCGGCCGGCATCATTGACGTAATATTCACGATGCACCTCATAACCCACTGCCTCAAGCAGGCCGGCCACGGCGGAGCCGTAGGCCGCGCCACGTCCATGTCCCACGTGAAGCGGGCCGGTGGGATTGGCGGAGACGAACTCCACCTGCACCCGTTTGCCTGTGCCTAAATTGCTGCGGCCGAATGCGGAACCCTGTTCCATAATCGTAGGTATCAGCTGATGATAGGCAGCTGGCGCCAGATAGAAGTTGATGAAGCCGGGACCTGCGATCTCGGTGCGTTCCACCTGACCGAAATCCGGCAGTGCGGCAACCAGTTTCTCCGCCAGATCCCGGGGCTTGCAGCGTGCGATCTTGGCCAACACCATCGCCACATTGGTGGCGAAGTCTCCGTGCTTGCTGTCACGGGTACGGTCGATATTGGGAACGGGGATAGCGTCGGCGGGAATAACGCCTTCATCGGCAAGGCGTTCAAGCGCCCCGGTGACCAGGGCTTGGATCTGGGTCTTCATGGTTTTGGATTCGGTCTGGACTACGGAAAACAAACAAGAATAACAGGAATGAGGGAATCAGTCTGTGCCGGTGCGGGCCTATGGGTTTCGGTATTATATTTAACTTGCGCGCCGGTTCCGCTGCGCTTGAACCGGCCTACAGTTTTCACCGCAACCAAGGACGGTTGGCTACGACTTCCCTCCCATGTAGGCCCGATCAAGCGCAGCGGATCGGGCAAAGACGTTCGATTAAGCTAAGGGGTTTCAAATGCCCCCATATCAGGTGCTGTGCCGTTGTATTTCAGAGCCACGCCCTGACCTGCATTCCAATTCAATGCACGATCGAGAGTGATGGTGTGGTTGGCATAGTTGATCTCGACGATATGTGCGGTCTCGTTGCTGCCTTGTAACTGGATCTCATCCCCGGTTTCACCGGCGATCCCGAAACCGTCGTAGAAGTAACCGGCATCATCGACCACCAGGGTGGTGCCGCTGCCGCTGCCCACGGTGGCGGTGAGGAAACGTCCGGCATCGATCATCGGGCTCGTGGGTTCGAGGGTGAAGTAGCGGTTGACCTCATCCACGAATTGCGGGTCCCGCTCCAGGTTGTTTACGTAGAAAGCCGGTTTAGTGTTCTGCGCATCGACCAGTGAGATGCCGGTGCTGCCCCAGTGTCCGATCACATTATCCCCCACGTTGCCGGAGAAGAAGTTGTTGGTGTCGAACTGATAACCCGACATGTCGTTGCGGTAGACGTGCTGGTAGGGAGTGTCGGGCCTTTCGCAGTCCGTGTTTTTGTTGAGGATGTTGTTGGCGAAGAGGTTGTCCTCAAAGCCACCGACTGAAGAGTCCATCGTGGTGATGCCGCCACAGAGGTTTTTGTGGAAGACGTTGTTGTAGACCCGGTTATGGGTGTTGAAGCGGGCCTCCTGGCTGTAGTTCTGCATGCCGAGGCCGGTATTGTTCGCATAAAAAACATTCTGGCGAATGATGCCGTTTTGACCCGCATATTGGATGCCGTTACCGCCGGAGGTGCTGTAGTAAGCATTGGTTTTGGCAAAGGTATTGCCTTCCACCAGATTGTACTTGGTGGCGTCGTGAAGGGTGAACTCGTGATCGAAGCCCACATTGTCGCAGTCGTAGATCTCGCCGATCTTCTGGATCTCGTTATAGAAATAGTTATCGCGGATCACGTTGAAGTTGCCGCACTTGATCACCCAGAGCGTATGGCTGGCGCGCACAAAGGTGTTGCCCTCCACCAGATTGTAGTCCGATTTGATCAGCGCAAGGTTATCCTGGGAGGAGTCCTCGATGGTGTTGTTGAGCACCTTGTTATGTGTCGACTCCTGAAAGAACAGGCCGGTCTTGGCGCTGCCACTGCCGTGGTTTGCCCGCAGGAAGCTGTTGTACTGCAGGATGTTGTGATGGGCGTTGAGGGCGTACATCCAGCGATAGACATCCTCTATCCGCAATCCCTGCAGAATGAGGTATTGGCGGTTTGAGATGATGATGGCCGGGCTGAGGTTGGTGCCGGTGATCGTTGCCTGCTCTGATTCGTAGTTGCGATAGGTGATGTAGTTGCCGGGCGTACCGGAGTTCTGTGGAATCAGCTGTTCGTTATAGCTACCCTCGCGAATCAAAACGGTTTCACCGGCGACGGCGGCCGCTGCGGCCCCGCTCAGGTTGCGAAAGGCCGTTTCGGAACCCGCACCGCAGGCACGGCTGCCGACATCGTAATCGTTGCAGCTTGATGCGCCGATGAGCGGGTCGACATAGAGGTTGTTGTCCCCGCCCGGTGCGGGTGCAGTGACGATGATCGAGAAGGCGTTCAGTGTTGCACTCTCGGCACCGTCGGAGACAGAGATGCCGATATTGCTATAGCTGCCTGCCGTGCCAGTGCCAGGTGTGCCGGAGAGCTGCCCGGTGACGGTGTTGAAGCTGGCCCAGGCTGGCTTGTTGAGGATGCTGAAGGTCAGGTTGTCGCCATCCGGATCAGAGGCGCTGGGAGTGAAGCTGTAGGCTGTGCCCTCTGTGGCATTGCCGGCCGGTGAGCCGGAGATGCTCGGTGCGCTGTTGGTAGTGCTGGTGACCGTGAGGGTGAAGCTGGTCAGTGAGGCGCTATCCGTGCCGTCGGTTACGCTGATGAGGATGTTGCCATAACTGCCTGCCGTGCCAGCGCCAGGTGTGCCGGAGAGCTGTCCGGTTGCGGTATCAAAACCGGCCCAAGCCGGCTTGTTGGTGATACTGAAGAGCAGGTTGTCGCCATCCGGGTCAGAGGCGCTGGGAGTGAAGCTGTAGGCTGAACCCTCGGCGACGCTGCCCGCCGGTAAGCCGCTGATGACCGGTGCCTGGTTTGTGTTGCTGACGGTGATGGAAAAAACGGCCAGTGAGGCACTCTCCGCACCGTCGGTCACGCTGATAAGGATATCGCCCCAGAGCCCGGCATCATTGTAGCCCGGGTTGCCGAACAGTTGACCGGTGGTGGGGTCGAAGCCGGCCCAGTTCGGTCTGTTGGTGATGCTGAAACTCAGTGCGTCACCGTCCGCATCGAATGCGCCCGGGGTAAACGTATAAGTCGCTTTTTCGGCAACATTTGTGGCCGGTGTGCCGGTGATGGTTGGTGCGCTGTTGGTATTGCTGTTACTGCTGACGACGATAGTGAAGCCCGCCAGTGAGGCGCTATCCGTGCCGTCGGTCACGCTGATGAGGATATTGCCATAGCTGCCTGCCGTGCCGGCGCCGGGCGTACCGGATAGATTTCCAGTCGCAGTGTTGAAACTGGCCCAAGCCGGTTTGTTGCTGATGCTGAAGAGCAGTGCGTCGCCATCCGCATCGGATGCGTTGGGAGTGAAGCTGTAGGTCGAGCCTTCAGCGATATTACCGGCAGGCGATCCGGAGATCGCAGGTGCTTGATTGGCATTGCTGATTTCCTGCAGTCCATTCTGGATAGCGTTATCGAGGCGGGTAGTGCTGTCCGCAGGAAGCCCATTGCGAACGGTGGAGACGTCACTGCCGGCAGTGAGGGCAGCAAGATCGCTGTCGATGTCGTCGAGTACTGCTGTAGGATCGAAATTGCCTGCTGTTGCCAGCGCAAGGCGGGTCTGCTGTATCAGGTCACCGGTGATCATCACGTGACCAGTGCCTGCCTGGGAGCCGGGCAGAATGGCCGCGATGGCGTCGTCCATGAGCTGGGTGGCATCCAGTCCGTTGACTTGAAGGTGGTTGATCATGGTCTCCAGCAGTACTGCACCGGAGATGACCTGAGCCATATCTGCGATCTGAGGTTGGCCGTTGCTGCCATCCAGTTGGCCGTCGACAAGATCATCCGCCAGAAGCTCAATCAACTGATCGATATCGAGAATTGTGCCTGCATCGAGGATGGCATCGCGGGTGCGGCGCAGCCACTCTCCCATCGCTTCAGATGATTTGATGATCTGGGCGACATTACTCTCCCCAATCTCGGTGTGCAGCGGGTCGCTGATCTGCTGCATGTCCAGACCGAAGGCGAATCGATTGAGGATGGTGTTCTGTGCAGTTTGCATGTTGGCGGCGCTGAGTCCGCCGGGTAGTTTTTTCGCCAACGCCACGATCAGGCTGGAGTGGGGCGTCATATTTGCCCTGGTTTCTCCCGGCGCCAGGATGGTGCTGCGAAGACTGAACTCGGGTGCGCTTCCGGTCACCAGATCGGTGCCGCCGGTCGCTTCGACTGTGAGGGGGTAATCCTCTGGCTGAACCTCAACAGAGAAGTGGTAATCTGCCTGGGCGTCTGAGCTGGTGGTAGCCAGTACTTGGCCGGCGGCATTGCGCAGGGTGACCTGAGCGTTGACTACCGGGCCGTCGCCCACACTGCTGTTAGCGGCTGAGTAAAACCGCGCATAGATGGCGAAGGCCGCCTCGCTGCGTCGATACATCCTCCGTCAGAACGTCACATCC
>JAMJIN010000200.1:0-6401 GCA_036784775.1 Chromatiales bacterium
GGCTCCCTACATCTTCCCGATTTCTTTCTCGATGTCACTCTTTGTCGCTGGCTGTTTCTTCTGACTCGCTATTTGCAGCTATTTCATCCGGTTACCGCTGTTCGCCAATTATGTTCGGGTTTTTACCGCCATCTACAGTCGTGGGCCATGAGGCGGTGAATTCCTCTGCCGCAACCAACAGCTGGGCGTCTATATTTTGCCTGGATTGCTGCCTGCGCTCCGGCATTTGCAACTTCCTCGTCAAACGTTCTGCCGCCCGCGCCTGTTGCTTGTTATACGACTGCCAGACTGTCTGCCCACCGATGGTTGCGGGCAGTAGCAGTGCAGCGGCAACACAGCCCCATCCAAGGCGCCCAAGCCACCGGTTGAGTAGGTCGACAACCGTAATTTCCAGCTGCTCCCCACCACCGCCTGCCGTTGGTACGCTTTCCCTTTTGTCTTGTTATCCGGTGAGGCGATCCCGCAGCTCCACCAGATCGCCCCAGAGATCGCCAGCGGCAGCCAGTGCGGCACGAACTGCAAAGATAACCACACCCAGACCGAGCAGGGCCAGGCTGGCAAGCAGCATACGGTTATCCATATCCACCTGCTGACCCAGCACCAAAAACCAAAACAGGTTCAACTGCTCTCCCAAAACTTGCAGAGCCTCCCAGACCGCCTGGTAGTTTCCCAGAACGGAATAGAGCAACAGACAAAGGCTGATCAACGCCAGCCAGCCGGTATGACTTTTACTTAGTGGTGCCAGCCACTGCCAAAGCTGTTTCGCCAGCAGACTAACGCCTGTGATGGTTACAAAAAATGCGCTCAGCCAAAAAAGATCGAGTGGCCCTTCAAGCGGCCACAACTGAAGCAGGACGATCAACACCAATAACAGATAGAAGGCCCAGGCGTTCGACCACCAGGGGACGGTGCGATTTTCGAGTAGCGCACGGATCTGTATCCCCAGGCTGCCAAAACCGAACACATACAGAGGAGTACTCAGCAAGATATGGGGTCTGAATTTCGACAGTTCGAAACCAGCCCGCATGCCACCTTCCAAGCCCCACATAACCACAACGCCAGCCAGCAGTGCCACCAGCCCGGGGTAACCCAGATATCGACCGGCAATAATCGCCGCCAGTGGTATGGCCTCCTCCACGCCAAACCAGCGCAAGTAGACAGGCAACTTCCAGAACCTGCGGTAATCGGGATCGACCAGGGCATTCACCAGCCAGAGATTCAACTCGCGCCCAAGACCCAGAAGCAATAGCCCCAGCAGCACGGCAGCGAGGCCCGGAAGCAGGGTCTGTTGCATCACTCCAGGCTGTGCCCCACGAAGACTGCGTCCCAATAGCAGGTAGCCGGTGGCAGCCAAAAGCTCGGCCGGTGTGTCCAGGATGAAGCCCAGCTTTACATACTTCAGATCGGTCAATCCCAGCAAAGGCAGATCGGCTCGGATGGCACCCAGCCATACTGAGGCATCCCGCGGCAGCTGAAGCCCCTCCAACAGCATGCCAAACAGGGTAACCCCGATCAGCGATCCCAGAGCCACACCCAAAGAGACGCGGGACAGTCCCAGCGAGAATACAAACAGATAGAGTAATACCCGGAAGTGCAACACCGCATGCAGCTTGATGTCGCCACTGTAGCGCTCTCCCCATAACCCCAGGCTAAGAGCCAGCAACCCCAGGATCAGGGGCAACACCCAAGCCGGAAGGGTGCGGCTGGCCATGCGCTGCAGCGGTTCTGGTCTGCCCGTTAACCATGCGAGAAACAAGGCTGCGAGATAGATGTCCGGGTATGCCGGCAGACTGATAGCATCGTAGGAGATGGATAACGGCAACCCAAGACCGCCGAGCGCCACCACCGCCAAACCCATCTTGCCGTACCGTTGGCCCAGCCACAGCGCCAATGGCAGGATCAACCAGGGTGCCGACAATTTCACCATGTCCGCCAGCTGAACATGGAAAGATAGCAGCAGGATTAATGGCAACCAGGCCCAAGCCCACAACCCGTCTCTCACCCGGTCAGTTCCATGTTCGCTTGGCATGCTGCATCCCTCCCCGATTGTCAGTGCAATACCGCACCTGCCTCCCTAAGGTTAGCGCTTAAATAAACTTAGGGAACTGCCCTTGACTGAAATGGGCCGAAATTTCAAAAGCCTGCTAAAATACCCTCCTGAGACGAAAAGGAGAGATCGTATGAAAAAATTGGTTCTTACCCTAGTGATACTATTTTTCTCGGCACCCTTGTTTGCCGATGAAGCCCAGGCAACGATCGGGAAGTTCAAAAAAGCCCCGGATACCCACGCTTTCTTCAAGAACGCTTATGGTTATGCCGTTTTTCCCACCATCGGTAAAGGGGGAATCGGTATTGGCGCCGCCCATGGAAAAGGAAAGGTATTTCGTAAAGGAACCTATACCGGCGATTCCAGTATGACTCAGCTCAGTATCGGTTTTCAGCTGGGTGGGCAAGCATTCAGCCAGATAATTTTTCTACAGGACAAACGGGCCTACGATGAATTTACGGGTGGTAGTTTTGAGTTCAGCGCCCAAGCCTCCGCAGTCGCACTTACTGCAGGAGCCAATGCACAAACCAGTACTGCGGGTAATGCAGCAGGAGCAGGCGAGACCAAACAGAAAGCCAGCTATGTGGGTGGCATGGCCACGTATACCATGGCCAAAGGCGGCCTGATGTATGAAGCCGCTATTGGCGGACAGAAATTTAATTTCAAACCCAAATAGGTGGCACGGCGGACGCTGAAATCCTCAACCAAGCATAGGGATGGATTTGCAGGAAAGTATAGTTGGATTTTAGAATGACCAAGGTTCCTGCCGGTTTCTTTGCCGTAGCGTTCCTCTGACTCGATGCCATTACATCAGATACTCAGGTACGTATGTGTTGACTTCGCCAGATTCCAGGTAGGGTCTGGTCACTGTTTCGTAGTAGTGGGATCCGGAATTGAACCTGCGATCCACATCGAAACCCGCCTTACTCCCGTTTGAGAAAATACTCAACAATCAAACCAACAGGCAATTCAGCCTTGGCGATAAGAACTTCGCCATGTCCTGTACGCTCCATCAGATAATCAAGAAAAACCAATCCGGGCAATATTTTTTCTGCCTTGGGCAGAGACGATTTCAAATTATAGTACTGAGCCGGCGAAAGGCCCTGGAGCTCGAACATTCTATCATTCAGGGCGTTTCTGGTAAGCGTTCTACTATTGCTCCCAGTCATTTTCTCTCCGATAACAAAAGAGGTAATGGTGTTCGCAGCCAGGGCGATAATTTGATCCGTATTTTCCGGTAATTCCTTGAAGTTACCGTCGAGAAACCTACTGAAATTTTCTTGTGTTTCGACCAGCGTGGAAGCGCGTTCCACAAAACTCTCATATGCGAGTTCGTAACCAACAGGAATTGAGCGTGATTTGACTTTACCGCTATTCCACCAAGCGATCTGAATGCTCTTGCTCCCGGAATCGCTAACGAGCTTATTGGGTACACCGCCAGTGGCGGCAAGATAACCCACCTCACCTTCTCTTTCACCTTCAGCGACTTCTATGGTTATTCCAATTTCACCGGCCAGATCGATAACCTGCTGGTGGTTTCTGGCATTCCTTATGGCGCTGGTGGCTATAGCAAGAACTGTCTGCGCGCCTCTGTCCCTGCAATAGCGTACAAATTGAGAGAGGGTATCCTCTATCTGCCTGAATTTTCTCCGGCCGATCATCCCGTGGTTTTCCGTAACCTCTTTTCCAATCTCCAGCTGTTCTTTCCTGATCAGCTCTGTAGTGACTCTACCGTTAACTTTCTGCCCAAAGACAAACTTGAAGTTCTTGCTTCCCATGTCAATTGCACCAACCATACTTGGCTCTTCTTTGGTACGGGATGGTTGAGTAATGGTGCTTTCACTGATCATGGGTGACTGGAGTTGATAAGAAGATTAGAGATGCGTTTAGGTTATCCAAGACTCGGGCATCATGGGCACAGAATTTGGAGTCGGAGTAAAAGCCAATGCAATCTAACCTGCACCTGGTTTGGCCGTTCTCTCCAGTTTAGACCAAACCAGAGGTTCTCGTTTTTGTCGGACCGGCCTACAGCGAGTCCTTTACCGACGAATCTTGCGCTACCAGGGCCAAGAGTCAGTTGTCGACACTTTGCTGACGCTCATGCAATCAGTAGTACATGGCAGGTCACATGTACAGCCAGTGGTAACAAAATATTTCATACAGGCTATTTTCTGGCGTTTATCCATTTTGCCATCGTAATGAACATCAAATCAGGATTGACCGGCTTGGCAATATGGTCATTCATGCCAACTGCCAAGACCTTCTCCCTGTCCCCTTTCATCGCATTGGCAGTCAACGCAATAATAGGCAAATCCTTGAATTTCTTCTGCTCTCGTATTTGGCGGGTCGCTTCATAGCCATCCATGACCGGCATCTGGCAATCCATTAGAACACCATCGAAGTCATCCTTGGCCAGGAACTCCAGCGCTTCCTGTCCATCGAACGCAATTTCAACTGTCATCCCACTCATGGCGAGGATATCCAGCACGATTTCCCGGTTTATTTCGTTGTCCTCAACCAACAGAATCTTGGCACCACGCATACGTACAATGGCTTGGTCGACATCCATCTCAGTTTGATTGCCCAATGCCCTGTTTTGCGAAGACTCACTCTGTTGAGTCTTCAGGCTAACTGTGAATCTGAAGGTGCTGCCGGCGTCTTGTTCACTTTCCACCGCTATTTCACCATTCATCAACTGGACGATCTTCTTGGAAATGATTAAGCCGAGGCCAGTCCCCCCATACTTACGGGTTGTCGAGCTATCAGCCTGACCAAAGGGTTGAAACAGTCCTTCCATCTGTTCCTGGGACATGCCGATGCCAGTGTCCTCTATAGCAAACTGTAATACGACTTCATGGTCACTCTCTTCTTTCAAGGCAACAATCAGCGAAACACTATCGCCAGTATCGCCGAACTTCACTGCATTACTCCCCAAGTTGATAAGAACCTGGCTTAGACGTAATGGGTCACCATTCAGTGCCATAGGAACATCCCGCCCAATTCGGACCGAAAGCCGAATACTCTTTTCCTCGGCCTTGAACCGTAGCAGGTTAACAAGGTTGTCGATGACATCCTTGAGATTAAAATCGACTTCTTCAAAATTTAGTTTACCCGCCTCGATCTTGGAAAAATCAAGGATGTCGTTTAGGATCCCAAGCAGGTTTTCAGCTGAGCGGTAAGCCTTGCCAATATAATTTTTTTGCTTGTCGTCCAGCTCAGTTTGCAATGCAAGATGTGTCATGCCGATGATGCCATTCATCGGTGTGCGAATTTCGTGGCTCATGTTGGCCAAGAAGTCACTTTTTGATCGATTAGCTGACTCAGCGGCCTCTTTTGCTTCAGCCAGCGTCTGCTCAGCCGCCTTGCGTTCAGTGATGTCTTGAACAGTGCCTTCAGACCGAATGATCTCGCCTGAGTTGCTACGATGATATTCGCACCTCTCCTGAACCCACCGAACATCATCATCTCCAAACCTCCGAACAATCCTGTATTCAAAGATATGAAGGACACCTTTTTTCTTAGAGTTCTCGTGCTGTTCCACTACATAATCGCGTTCATCAGGATGAACAAGCCCCAGGTACAGTTCATACTCCAAATCGAACGCCTCAGGATCAACACCAAAAATACGGAAAACCTCTTCCGACCAATACAGTTTTCCGGTAATTAAATCATGGCTCCAGTTTCCAGTATGGGATATGCGCTGTGCCTCAGCCAATTTCTGCGCATAGTTATCGGCATCCCTCTCTGCGAATTCAGCTGCCACAACGCGATCTTGCAGTTCCTGACTTAGTCGCCTGTAATTGGTAACGTCCTGACTTGTTCCGCGATAGCCTGAAAAAACACCATCCGTGAAATATGGCTTTGCCGTCACATTGAATTGAAGGGCCTGACCGAGGAAATTCTCTATCTTGCACAGAACCTTTTTGATGGGTTGTCGGGTTTCAATATTTTTAAGGAGGGTATCGATGCCAGGCTGATCGGAGTCAGGTGAAATCAACTCATAAATCTCTTTGCCGATATAGTCATTTGGATTAATACCGGTTATATCTTTCATCCGCAATGAGATGTCAGTGAAACGCAATTGTGAATCCGTTTCCCACAACCAATCGGATGCAGTTTCCCTGAAATCGGCAAGTTTGTTTTTTGTTATATTCCAACCTTTTCGGGCAAGCCTGCTACCGGCAACTCCCCATGAGGCAAACGCCGATGCAAGAATTAACAAACCGATAATGACAATGCTTTCGAGATGACTCTTGAAAATTGCACTGTAGACCCCAGCGTTGCATAAAAACAGGCCAGCAATGACTACGCTGCCTTCTCGATTTCATCCAGGTAATGCAATAACTCGTTTTGC
>JAMJIN010000553.1:0-1136 GCA_036784775.1 Chromatiales bacterium
CAGCATTTATTCTTGGTAGGTGGATCACACAGCATTTATTCATGAGAGATGGAGTACACGACATATACTTATGAGAGATGGGGTACACAGCATTTACTCATGAGAGATGGTATCCACAGCATTTGTTCATTAAAGATGGTATACACAGCTTTTATTGTTGAGAGATTACATACACAGCATACACTCATTAGATATTGATTCCACAGCATATACTCTTGAGACTTGAGAGGAGTACACAGCATTTATTAATGGGAGATGGAGAACATAGTATTTACTCACGAGAGACGATGTCCACAACATATACTCATAAGAAATCTAGTACTCAGTATTTACTCCTCAGATATCGAATACATGACATTTTCTTATAAGCGATGGAGTCCACAGCATTAACTCTTAAGTGATGAAGTACACAGCATTTACCCAATGATAGATTGAGAAAAAGGCATTTATTAATGGAGATGGACTCCATAGGATTTACTCTCGTGAGTGATGGAGTCCACTGCATGTATTCATAAGAGATAGAATGGCCAGTATTTACTCACAACAGATAGAGTCCACAGCATTTTGAAACGACTGATGCAGTCCAAAGCATTGACTCTCAAGAGATGGTGGCCGCATTTTCTCTTGAGATATGGAGTCAACAAAATATACTAATGAAAAACCGAGTACACAATATTTACTGATAAAAGGTTGAGTATATGATATTTACTTATTAGATTTATTATCAGAATTTACTGATGAGAAATGGAGTCCACTGCATTTACTCATCAGAAAAGGAGACCACACCAGTTACACTTCAAAGATTTTGTACACAACATTTAATCTTGAGAGATGGAGTACACAGCATTTACTCATGAGAGATGGAAACTCAAAAGAAATGGCGTCCACAGCCTTTATTCTTGAGATGGGTTTCACAGCATTTACTCATGAGATATGGTGTCCACAGCATATACTAATGAGAGATGCACCAACATAATTTACGAATGAGAGATGGAGTTTACAAGATTTATTCATTTGAGATGGGGTAAACAGCATTTATTTTTGAGAGTTGGAAAAATACAGCATAGTCATGAGAGATGGATTCCACAGAATGTACTCTTGAGAGATTGGGCACACAGCATTTACTCATGGGAGAT
>JAMJIN010000554.1:0-1136 GCA_036784775.1 Chromatiales bacterium
GTATTGTCGGGATGCAACTTCATGGAAGCGTTGCTAGGCAGCGTCATATAGAATTCAGTCGCCATTGCGTCTCAAAGTAGGATTGAGCAGTAGGTAACCTAACGAACTACTCAACAGAGCCGTCCACATATTAGAATTCCCGTGACCTGTCGTCAGGTTGTAAATGCTTATCAGGATGACCTGACGCAGAAACACTATCTCCTCTTTGGGACACACGGTACCGAACAGATGCCTCGGAGTGTTGTCTTTCTCGCTCTGCGCATCAGTACTGTCCTCTGCGTCTTCTTCGTCTTCTTCGTCTTCGTCTATGGTGGTGGCGGTGGTGGTGAAGTCCTGTGTTGTCGTTGCGGCTGTCATAGCTGCATTGAAGCGACGCCAGACGGACGGCTGGTCTTTATAGTGGATGAGGGCCTTGGCTTCGATCCAGCGGTTGAATTTGGATGGGTAGTCGTATCATCAACGCCTCCGTTCGTTTGACTACCTTACGGCGCTGCAGCACCGATTCCACGCGGTACACTTTATCGACGGGTACCGACACCTTCTGCAGCTCCGGCTCGTAGAAGGTGCCGTCCAGCACTTCACCGAGATCTTCGTTCAATCGGTACACAGGCAGATCGGAGGGATGAACCTCGTGTATGGTGAATATCTCTTCACTCCAATTCGCCGCGTAGCCTTTTTCGAACTTACCCTTGTACTTACTGATGCGCACGCGATTCGATACACGGAACTTGGGCAAGCTCTTACCGTCGTGACCGTTCAGCCGCTGCCACACCTCTTCTTGATTCTTTGGATTTACCTGTAACGGTGTCATACCGATGCTGCGGTGGGGGGTGTTGTTGTACGACTGCACAAGTCTTGCAGGACGTCGATGTATCGCCACGTCTGGTGTTTCGTGAAGTATCGCCACATGCGCGTCTTCAACGTACGATTGAATCGTTCGATGATGTTCGCCTTCGTCTCCGCGTTGTGAGTGGAGAAGTGATGGATGCCGTACTTCTTCAACAGAGCCTGGACGCCTTTATTCAGAAATTCGAGTCCTTGATCTGTCTGCAACGTCTTTGGCCAGCCTTTGGTGAACGTGGTTGTCAGCGCCGCTACGAATGACGTCGCAGACTTGTTTTTCAGCGGAACGCACC
>JAMJIN010000201.1:0-6235 GCA_036784775.1 Chromatiales bacterium
ACTGTCGAGGTCGATACACCCGGTACCACACCTTCTCAACGGCTCCCTACATCTTCCCGATTTCTTTCTCGATGTCACTCTTTGTCGCTGGCTGTTTCTTCTGACTCGCTATTTGCAGCTATTTCATCCGGTTACCGCTGTTCGCCAATTATGTTCGGGTTTTTACCGCCATCTACATCAAGACAGGTTTGTGCATCGGAACTGGGGCAGAGGATAGCCAGACCACCGGTCATGATGGCTGTACTGCGCGTCAGTTGCAGGTGGCTGATGAAACTGTTGATTTCACCACTCATCTGGCTGTTTGCCGCCAGTGTGCGATAGGCGGGTACGCCCGCGCTGAGCAGAATCAGTGCAACACTCAGAGTGGTAAGCAGTTCGGGAAGCGTGAAACCGGCCGTGCAGGCAGGTGTTTGTCTATTCAGGACGACATCCATGTCTGTCCCTCCAGTAGAGGTGTGTGGCCGGCCCGGTCAGTTCACTCCTTAGAACCTGAGCGCCGGCGCTGGGAATTATTTTCTCATCAAAGCCAAGTCTACACGCATAGCATTATCCAACAAGTACTTTTTCGATCCTGTCCAGGGCTTTCTGCAGATTCTCCATGCTGGTGGCGATGGAGATCCGTACATGACCGCCCAGTCCAAACGCGGTGCCGGGTACCAGCGCCACACCAGCCTTTTCTATGAGATATTCGGCCAGTTCCATATCGTTATCGACCCCTTCGATATTTTCCAGCGCACCATCGATGTTGGGAAAACAGTAGAAGGTGCCGTCTGAAGGCAGGCACTCGACGCCAGGCATCCTGCTCAGCCGATCGACCACATAGTCGTGACGCTCCTTGAAGAATTTGAGCATATCGCTGATGCAGTCCTGAGAGCCTTCCAGCGCTGCCTGTGCCGCCACCTGGGAGATTGATGTGGGGTTGGAGGTACTCTGGGACTGGATCTTCTTCATCGCCTTGATGATCTCGGCCGGGCCGCCGGCGTAACCAATGCGCCAACCGGTCATGGAGTAGGCTTTCGAGACACCATTGAGTACCAGGGTACGATCCACCAGTTCCGGACAGGCATTGAGGATGTTGACGAAAGGGGCCTCGGTCCAGAGGATATGCTCGTACATATCATCAGTGGCGATGATAATCCGGGAGTGTTCTTTCAGCACCTCACCCAAAGCAGTCAACTCCTCTTTGGTATAGGCCATACCAGTGGGATTTGAGGGGCTGTTGATGACAAACAGCCGGGTTTTATCGGTAATAGCCGCAGCCAATTGCGCGGCGGTGATCTTAAATTTTTGCGAAGCGCCGGCCTGGACCAACACGGGTACGCCGCCGGCGAGGATTGCCATATCGGGGTAGGAGACCCAGTAAGGCGCGGGGATGATGACCTCATCACCCGGATCCAGGGTTGCCTGAGCAAGATTGTAGAAGCTCTGCTTGCCGCCACAGGAGACCAGAATCTGCTCCGGCTTATACTCAAACCCGTTGTCTTTCCGGAACTTTTCGATAATCGCTTTCTTCAGGCCCGGCGTGCCGTCCACAGCAGTGTATTTCGTGAAACCGTTATTAATCGCTTCGATGGCAGCCTGCTTGATATGCTCCGGTGTATCAAAATCCGGCTCTCCAGCGCCCAACCCGATGACATCCTTGCCGGCAGCGCGCATTTCAGCGGCGCGAGCGGTGATCGCCAAGGTGGGAGAGGGTTTGACGGCCTGTACCCTTGCAGAGAGTTTTGTGTTCATTTCTATAATTCCGTGGCAAAAGAGACGAATCAGGAGCGCCTCACTCGAGAGGTCGCATCATGTAATAATATCCAATTATTCCGAGATGCAGAATCCCTGATGGCGAAAGATTTTCAATTAGTGTCCAAATTTGACCCGGCAGGCGACCAGCCAGCCGCGATCAAAAGGCTGCTGGAGGGCCTCCACGACGGCGAGGCGGGCATGACACTGCTGGGGGTGACCGGTTCCGGTAAAACCTTCACCATCGCCAATGTCATTCAGGAAACTCAGCGGCCAACGCTGGTTCTTGCCCCCAATAAGACGCTTGCAGCCCAGTTATACGGCGAATTCAAGGATTTTTTTCCCCAGAACTCGGTGGAGTATTTCGTCTCATATTACGACTATTACCAGCCCGAAGCCTACGTGCCGGCCTCCGATACTTTCATAGAGAAGGATGCCTCCATCAACGAACATATCGAGCAAATGCGGCTTTCAGCCACCAAGGCGCTCCTGGAACGCAGGGATACGATCATCGTCGCAACCGTTTCGTCGATCTACGGTTTGGGTGATCCTCGTTCCTATCTGGGCATGATGTTGCATCTCTCCAGGGGCGATATCATCAACCAACGCGACATCCTGCACCGATTGGCTGAGTTGCAGTACAAGCGTAATGACGTGGAACTTCATCGCGCCACCTTCCGCGTACGGGGTGAGGTGATCGATATCTATCCGGCGGAATCCGATGCCGAAGCACTGAGAGTGGAACTCTTCGACGACGAGATTGAGCAACTCTCCATTTTTGACCCGTTGACCGGCGAAGTGCTGCGCAAGGTGCCCCGCTACTCCGTCTATCCGAAAAGCCACTATGTCACTCCCAGGGAGAAGTTGCTCGGGGCGGTGGATCACATCAAAGTGGAACTCAAAGAACGACTGGAGCAGTTGGAGTCAGCCCATAAACTGTTGGAGCGGCAACGTCTGGAACAGCGCACCCGCTTCGACATCGAGATAATTCTGGAGTTGGGTTACTGCTCCGGCATCGAGAACTACTCCCGCTATCTCTCCGGACGCGCATCAGGGGAAGCCCCGCCGACGCTGTTTGACTATCTGCCGGAAGAGTCGCTGCTGGTGGTGGATGAGAGTCATGTCACCATCCCCCAGATCGGTGGCATGTTCCGGGGGGATCGTTCGCGCAAGGAGACCCTGGTCGAGTATGGTTTTCGACTGCCATCGGCGCTCGATAACCGTCCGCTCAAATTCGAGGAGTATGAGGCCCGTTCACCTCAGACCATCTACGTCACCGCCACGCCCCGTGACTATGAAATGGAACACTCGGGCGCGATCGTTGAACAGGTGGTGCGGCCGACAGGCTTGATAGACCCCGCCGTTGAAGTCAGACCAGCAACCAGCCAGGTCGATGACCTGCTCTCCGAGATCCGCCTGCGGGCTGACAAGACCGAGCGGGTGCTTGTGACCACGCTGACAAAACGCATGGCGGAAGATCTCACTGACTACTTGGGCGATCACGACGTGCGGGTGCGTTACCTCCACTCCGATATCGAGACTGTAGAGCGGGTAGAGATCATCCGCGACCTGCGGCTCGGAAAATTCGATGTATTGATCGGCATCAACCTCCTGCGCGAGGGGCTGGATATGCCGGAGGTGTCACTGGTTGCCATTCTCGATGCGGACAAAGAGGGCTTTCTGCGCTCGGAAGGTTCTCTGATACAGACCATTGGCCGGGCGGCCCGTAACGCCAACGGCAAGGCCATTCTCTACGGTGATCAGATTACCGGATCCATGCGCCGTGCGATGGACGTGACTGATCACCGACGCGAGAAACAGATTGCTCACAATGAAAAACACGGCATCACCCCGCAGACCATCCGCAAATCCATCGCCGATATCATGGAAGGGGCCTATCCCGGCGCACCCATGTCTCCCGGCGCGTATGCCAAGGTGGCGGAAGAAGCGGCTGAGTATGCCAGCCTCACTCCCCAACAGATGGCCAAACGCATCAAGGAGTTGGAGGATGAGATGTACCGCCACGCCCGGGATCTTGAGTTCGAGGAAGCTGCACAGGTAAGGGATCAGATAAAAACGCTGCAGGACAAAGGGTTGGTTGCGTGAGTGCTGTCTATTTTTTCAGAGACGTTTTTCTTAATTCCGCATCGAATGAAACACTATGTCGTAGTCGATGCGGAATACGGTGCCATCTTCATAAATATCCGGGATAGAACAATCGGCCAGACAAAATACCAAGCTGCATCTTGCGAGAAACCTCTACTTTTCAGGGCAACTGTTTTTCGGGAGGATGACCGCCCTGACCATGGGCGAACATAATTCGTCTTTCATGGTGAAATCAATTTCTGAAAATTGACAAATAACCATGCAACACTTTCTCAAATCGTCCACAATTAGAGAGTGAGTCGGGTGCTTTTTCAAGTAGAGGGCAATGCATAACATCGAAGAAATGCTGCAGGATATTGTCGATGAGGCCCGCTATGCCAGTCGAATGATTGGTCGTTCAGAGCTGAGTCCCAATGTGCTGGCTGCCATAGCAAAGGTACCCCGTGAGCGTTTTGTCGACGTGAATATGCGCCGCCATGCCTTCGACAACAGCCCACTACCGATCGGTCGCGGGCAGACGATATCTCAACCCTTTATCGTCGCCTTGATGACTGATCTGGCTAATCCCGCGCCGGGGGATCGTGTGCTGGAGGTCGGTACAGGCTCCGGCTATCAGACAGCGGTGATGTCGCTCCTTGTACGGAAGCTATACAGCATTGAGATCATCCCTGAATTGGCGGATGAGGCAAAGTTACGGTTCGATGAGTTGAATTACTCGAACATCATCAGCCGGGTCGGCGATGGCTACTCCGGCTGGCCGGAGGAGGCTCCTTTCGATGTCATTCTGGTAACAGCCGCAGCCACAGAAGTCCCCCCTCACCTGCCGGATCAGTTGGCACCTGGAGGACGTCTGGTGTTACCCGTTGGCGGGCGTTTCTACGGGCAGGATCTTCTTCTGCTTGAGAAGGATGAATACGGTAATGTGACCGAGAAGAGTCTGCTGCCTGTGGCCTTCGTCCCAATGACCGGCGAGCACTAGCCAAGGGGAAAAGTCGAGGACCCTTTCTGCAGCCTGAAGGCCCTGAAACACCCCACTCCGGGAAGCGGGCAAAAAATCTGTTCCGGCACTTGCAATGCGCATATATCCACCTGTATTATTCGCGATCTTAGCAGGCGCGTAGCTCAGTTGGTTAGAGCACCACCTTGACATGGTGGGGGTCGGTGGTTCGAATCCACTCGCGCCTACCAAATAAAATCAAGGGGTTACCGAAATCGGTAGCCCCTTTTTTTATCCCTGCGATCCGCGGCAATCCGCATTCAGCCAGATCCCCATGAAGCCCCATAAATCAAACCATAATACTAGCATGGGTATATGATAGGTTTTTCTATTTTCGGGCACCGGCCCGGAAACTCATGAATATTTCTCAAGTTACTGACCAATAGGCCGACACCGACGATAAGCATTCATTTCCTGGAGGATGAATAATGTTCAGTGTGGCACTCAATCAACTTGATCAATTCAGGCATTTCCAGCCAAATTTCGGTGATTTCAGTCTGGCACCAAAAACACCACCCCAAGTCGATGTGGTGAAAGGAAGTTCTGATCCATCCGATGCATTCACCCGGGTGCAGCAGGTGCTCGATCAAAGACTCTCGGGAATACTTGGCCCTCCAAGTCAGGTCGTGCCGGTTGATCGTTCCAATAATACATTCGATGCAGAAACTGTTGCCAACAATGTACTGGGATTTGTGCAAAACCGATTAAAACAGGCTGAAGCCGAAGGCGCTAGTCCGGATCAGCTGGAATCCCTGCTTAAGCAGGCAAAATCCGGTATCAAGCAAGGTCTGGAGGATGCGAAGGATGCCCTGGATGGAACGGGACTGCTCAATGATTCCGTGAAATCAGGAATCAAAACGGCCAAGAAACTGATTATGCAAGGTCTGGAGCAGGATAGAAAAGCACCAGCGTCAACAGATGGCATTCAAACGATTGAAGCATCTATGGGTTTTCGACAAGTCGAGAAATCTGCATTTGAGTTACAAATCCAAACCCAGGATGGCGATGTAGTGACTTTGAAGTTTCGGCAGAGTCAACAAGAACAGAGTGCTGTTTCCTTCCATCAGTCCGATGAAAACACAGCAATCAGCGCAAGTAATTCATCGAGCTTTAACAGTCGCCTCTCTTTTTCTGTTGAAGGTGATCTGGACAATGATGAGTTAACAGCCATCACGGATCTCACCAATGCGCTTCAGGGGGTGAGCGAGTCATTTTTTGACTTGATTAGTACGAATGTTCAGCAGTGACTCACGGAATGAGTCACTGGTTGTTGCAAGATGATGCCACGATCCACAATAGGAGAGCGGACATGGCGCAGAATCCAATCCAATTTCAGACAGGCATGAGCTTGAGCGATTTGTTCAAAGACTACGGCACCGAAAGCCAATGTGAAGCGGC
>JAMJIN010000555.1:0-1134 GCA_036784775.1 Chromatiales bacterium
CGTCGTGTCTGCAAGTTCTGCGGCGCAGATGCGGGTCGCTGGTCCGACCAGGGCCTCTGTGGAGTGTTGGACCGTCGTCCACCCGTCCTACCTGTCGCAACACCTTCCATCCTCTCCACACGCTCAGTCAGCGCCTCGATGACGTGCTGCTGTTTCTCTAACTCTGAGAGCACTCGTTGCAGATCTGTAACGTTACCTGCTTCCCCTGCGTCGGCGACCAGCTCAAATGCACCAGCAGTCTGTCGTCGACTGGATTGCGGCGGCCTCTCTTCCTCCTCGGACCACTGAATAGCCTCTTCCCTCAGTTCCACGAAGCTCATCTGCGGTCGCAGCCGGTGCTGTTGCTTCACCTCGCGTCGTAGTACGCGGTCTTTCAGGCCCTCTGCGAAGTGTTCGGCGATCACACGGTCAGGCTGGTTGACGGCATGTCCGTCCTTGCGCAAAAGCGCTTCCATCAGTTGCTGCAGAGCACCTGCAAAACTACGGATCCCCTCCCCGTCAGCCTGTTTACGAAGATAGAAGAGTTCCTGCAACTGCGATACCGACCTCTTCTCGCCAAACACTTCCAGCAGAATCCGCCTGATACACGTCGCGGTACGCACCTCCTCCACAGGCCGGAACCGGATCTCCTGTCTGGCATCACCTTCGAGGTGTGACGTCATGAAGTCACACTGCTCCTCATCAGACATCGCTCGTGCCCTAAATAGACTCTCGACATCTGCAAGAAAATCCTGCACTGTCACCTCACCACGTCCACTGAAAGGTTTCACCTTCCGCTCGCGCGGTACGTACGCAACGCGTGGACGGTCATTGGTTGCAAGCCGCAGCTGTAACAGCTCCTCTCGCAGTGTGACCAGTTGGTCCTGCAAGTCACCCTGAACCGTGTCGGGTGGCACAAATCCAGTGGCCCCGTCAATACTCATGTCTGCTTGCTAGTTGCGACTGCCCTACTAAGTATTAACCCAGATGTATACCAAATTCCCAGTACGGAACAAAAGTTATATACCCGTTATACCCATGAATAACATTCGTATCTACAGGACTACTCTGCACCCTCACAACTACAGATACATCTTACTCAGAAAACATGCCTAACTAACACGCAAATGTCAAAAAGTCCCTCTAAAAAAAAAT
>JAMJIN010000556.1:0-1134 GCA_036784775.1 Chromatiales bacterium
TCATCATTGGGTGTGATGTCATCTTGGAGGTGTAGTTTGTCTGGATGAGGGGTACCCGATGGGTGCCGAGACATGGCATCTGCTGCTTTGTTTTGTACCCCGGGGATGTGTACGATGCGAAACCTGTATCTGAGTGTTTTTTCTTTGAGATTTCTCAGGCGTGCATTTGCGATTTCGTCCAGTGACCGATCACCGAGTATTTTAAGGAGTGGTTTATGATCCACTGCCACGATGAGGTCTGCACATCCGAGGACAAAGAATCTTGCCTTATCGAGGGCGTCGGCCACAGACAGAGCTTCGCCTTCGATGGGGGCATATCTAGACTCGGCCGGGTGGGTGAAGCGGCTTCCGACAAGAGTGATTCTCCATCCATCCGGGCAGCAGAATGGTATGCTCTTAGTGCAAGTGCAATGTTTTTGTAATAACCAGAAACCGATACCATCTTTGGACCAATCTGTGGCAAGGCAAGTCGGCTTATCCTTGTCAAAGATTATGACACCTCATCGGTGATAATGTCCTTGAAGAGTTTGTCTAGTTCGTCGTCCCACACAAATGGGTTATCAGGTTTCAGCAGGTGTCTGAAGGGCTGCATCCGGTCAGCCATGCTGAATGTATACGCCACCTGGTTGACGAGCCCGAACCAGGGACCGAACGTCTGTAATGTTTCTGGGGGTGGGGAAGTCGCGAATGGCTTGTAGGTATTTTCCACAAGGGCGCACATTGTCCAGGGTGATCACAAACCCTGCGAATTCTACTTCTGGTCTGCAGAACGTGAACTTGTCTGGGTTCAATGTTATGCCATTTTTGCCACAAACGTCTAGCCAGTGGATGGCCTGGAAGAAGCTTTCCTCCATTGTGTCTGCCCACAGAAGTGTGTCGTCTATGCATTTTGTCTTCTGGGGGATGTCGGCTACGATTTCATCATATCGTCTTGAATATCCGTCACCAGAAGCAATGTACCCCTGTGGAGTAACGCAGTATCTATATCGGCCCCATGGCGTTATGAACGTTGTCAGGTGGCGATCGTCCGGGTGAAGTGGTACGCTGTGGTAACCATTCCAAGCATCAAATACCGTTTTGAGTTTGCCCTGTGGGACGGCGCGGGCTTGGTGGAATGGTGATTGGGTGTGGTGT
>JAMJIN010000557.1:0-1133 GCA_036784775.1 Chromatiales bacterium
ATGCTAAGTGCCTTTATGAGGCCACCGCTCCGATCTGCCAAGAAGGCAGTCGGGTTACACGCCCACGTCTTCGCTCCACCAAGAACATCGATGCGCAACGTATTGCACTTCTTTGCATTGGTGGACAATCCACACAGAGTAAGGGCCCGCTCTATGGTTGTAAATGTATGTTGTAAGCCTCGTGGTGACTTAGCGAGGAGTACCAGGTCGTCCGCGACTGTCCTAGCGCAAGCAGTACGCGACCTCCGGTAGAGAGACTGGATACGCGCGTATTCAGCTCTCCGCCACGCATGTGCGTTTCGGGCTTCCTGGCACTTGTGCTTGTCCCAGTGACCGCGTCCTACGACTGGGGGCTGTTGCCCCAGGAGGTCGCGGTCTATGATTTCCTGTACGCGCCCATCTGCACGTTGCGTTGGCTGGGTCGCATACAGTAGGAGCTCGGGGTCGATGAGTGCATTATCGGCCTGCCTAAGGATAGCAGCCTTTAGTGGCCCTCTCCACTGATAATCATTCATGTCATTTGCCTCATCCCCGAGATCTACCCTGGTATGTACGGCTAGGCCGCGTGCGCCCCGACACTGCTTCCTGCAGTGGGGACAAAGACCGGCGGGAGAGGGCTGCGGGGTGCCCCCCCTCGACCCTCGTGGGTCCCTTGCGGGAGGGTTCCTCTGAGGAGGAACCCCGATTCGTTGTAGGATTCTTTTCAGTAACCGCAAGTAATCTCGTGCAGCTGGTTAGGCTGCACGAGATTGGAGCTAGACTTTCGTCCAGCTCCGTATGTGGGGCTGCCACATGGCCATACCAGGAGAACCCTGATATGACCGGTTTGCGGGGTGCTAACGCTATCGGCTACCTCCGCCGGTGCCGGGTGACGGCGCCCTAGGAGAACCCTAGGACGCACGCCTTCGCGGGGCCCAGCGACCAATCCCGTGGTGACGCGCCGGTTATTTTTATTTGGGTTTTCGATTTCGTACCGACGCGCCACCCCGGCTGGCTGCTCTTTGTTTTACTCCCGCAAGAAGATAATTGACACGGGCACCTCGGGAAGGTGAACAGCCAGCCTATGACGAGTAGAGGCTTTATGCTGGCGGCGGCGCCCCAAGGCTATGCTTTTCACCCCCTCCCAAGAGGGA
>JAMJIN010000202.1:0-6222 GCA_036784775.1 Chromatiales bacterium
AGTCGCTGGTCTTCAAAACGAAGAATGGGAAGGGCATGGATTTTGCGGTGAATCTCTGATCTGCTAGACTTCATAATAAGCGGGTTTGTTGTTGGGTAAGGTTTTGTTTTGACGAGCTTATTTTACCTCGACAACAATCCGCTTTCTCATTTTTCTCGCTTAAATGCAGGATTTTTCCTGGTTTCTGGATCTCACCAGCGGTGAATTCCAGAAATTATGCAAAATATTCATTTCACCCTGTCTTTTATGCGATGAAACGGGTATCAGCACCGGTATTTATGCAACTACCGGGTTAACACTCTGCGGATACCGATATAACTCAAACCGCTATCCCACTCTGACACATCCAGGTCCGCTGATCATGCTTCTTCCACCCGCTTGCGGTATTACCTCTATCTGGGTGGCGATGCGCTCTTTGAGAGCTGAGACGTGGGAGATCACACCGATCAACTTGCCATCCTGCTGCAACCCAGCGAGGGTCTCCAGGGCTGTATCCAGGGCCTCTTCATCCAGGGTGCCGAACCCTTCATCCAGAAACAGTGAGTCCACCCGGACGTTTTTACTGGCCATCTGGGAGAGACCAAGCGCCAGGGAGAGACTGACGATGAAACTCTCACCCCCCGACAGGTTCTTGGTTGAACGAATCTCACCCGCCTGATAGTTATCCACCACGTTGAGTTCCAATGGCTGCCCATCATCCCTGATCAGAAGATAGCGATCGGTCATTTTCTGCAGTTGCCGGTTGGCATGCCCAACCATCATCTCGAAGGTCAGACCCTGGGCAAAATTGCGATACTTCTTGCCATCTGCCGAGCCGATGAGTTCATGCAGAATATCCCAGCGCGAACATTCACGTTTTTGTGCGTCGATCAGATTGGTTCGATCCTGTTGTTTGCGCCTCAGATTCTCATTATCGTCCAACTTCTGCCGCATGCCGCCAACCTCCTGCTGGAGGCTCTTTCGGCGACTCACAAGCGCCTCCAACTCCTGCTTGAGCTGGTCGCGAGGTTGGTTCGTCATCTGTTTTTTTTGTTCGATTTCCAACAATGATGATCTATCCCGGCTCCTTGTATTCAACTCTGTTTGCTCAGTTGCCAGCCGCTGGGCTTGCTGCATCAGATTATTACGTTCTTCTTCGGGCAGACAGGCCGCTTGATAGCTGGTTTCATCGGTAAAGTCGAACTGCTCAAGTCGGATCTGAAACGCCGCCTGACTCTGTTTCAACTGATCAGCCCTGCCGAGCATCGTCTTTTCAATCAACGCAATCGCGGCTTTCAGTTTGCCTAGCTCC
This sequence comes from Chromatiales bacterium, assembly GCA_036784775.1. Lineage (GTDB taxonomy): Bacteria > Pseudomonadota > Gammaproteobacteria > Chromatiales > Chromatiaceae > QGON01. The sequence continues at coordinate 1,292 of JAMJIN010000202.1, forward strand.
CCCGTTGCAAGATGAAATAGCTGACGGGACTCTTCGAGTTGTTTTTCGGCCTCTTCAACAGAGGTGGAGAGACGGGTCTCTTCAGCATCCGGGTTCTTATCTTCAAAAAGCGCGAGCCGATCCTGGGTCAGGGAGTCACTCTCACGTTTCAGGTTGCTCAGAATCTCCCGCTGTTCTATCAGAACGGCCTCTGATGTGTTGATTTGCGTGGTTTGAAGCTCTGTCTGTAACTCCAGGTTGGAGATGTGAATTTCAAGATCATTCTGCTGTTTCTGCCGATAAAGCCATTGATCCCGCCGTGTAATCAGCTCAGCCTGAATCGGATCCAGAGCATCCATGACCAGCTCATGGAAACCGTAGACCCGCACATCTTGCAGCGTCTTCTCCTGAGCTTTCTGCAGCTGGATTTTGAGTGCATCCAACGCATCTTTCTGGCCATCGACTGCCTGTCCTGCTGCGTGTTTTTTATAGACCAAACCTTGAATTTCCTGTTCTGATTGGTCCAGCGTCACCCTTCTCTCTTCAATCAATTCACGTAGGGAGGCAATCTCCTTCTCATATCTCTCAGCAGCCGACACGACCTTTGAAGTCATCTCCAGTTTTTCCCTATTTTCCTGCTGTAACCGCAGTAAGGAATCTGCCTGGTCGTCACCCTGATCACCAACAACAGCAAGCACTCTGATTCCCTCATGAATCTGCTGCTCTTCGGTGGCAATCTTGTCTGCGACCTCTTCCTTGCGTGTTTCGTTTTGTTGCAGATCCTTCCGAATTCCGACCTGTTTGATACTGAGATCAGAGAGCAGAACACGGGTCTGTTTTAGCTCCTCTCTCACACGCTTCAGTTCAGTTGCGGCCTCATCCGTGGCGGGAATATTTCCTTCTGCATACGGGTGTTCCTCTGCACCGCAAAGGGGGCATACTTCACCATCCTGAAGTTGCTGCCGCGCCTCCTCAAAGCTCTGGATTCGGGTCAGCAGGGAGAGCTGCGTTTCCAGCAGCGACAACTCCCGCTCCAAGGCCGCGAGTCTCTCAGTTTGTTCCAGTATCTGCCTGGCCAACGGAGCCTCTTCGGCAGTGAGTTTTTCATGTTGGCGATTGAGTTGACCGAGGCTAATGCGTGATGCATTCAGCAACATCAATGACTGGCCGGTCTCTCTCAGCAGTGACTCTCTCTCTTTGAGATCAGAGAGGAAGTTTCGCCATGCTGAAACCTCTCGTTCAGCGAGAATATCTGTCAATCCATTCTGCTGGTGAAGCAGTTTTTTCCGGATAACTTCGAGGGCATCCTTTTGTCCCTGTAGCGCTTTTGATTGTTCACTCCACAATCGTGAGACTTCTCTCTTCTGCGTCTCGGCTGAAACCACTTCTCCGGCCTTATCGCGGACATTTCCATCCAGTTCACGAAGCCGGTCAAACTGACTCAGAATCCTGGCAAGCTGTTCGACAAGTCCCTTATCGGCCTCGCTTTCTGAAAGAAGTTTCTGAACCTCTTTGAGGATGGCTTTCTGCTCATCCAGAATCCGGCAATCTTCACTGTGCTTGGTTCGATGGGTATCAAGCGTTTTTTTCGCATCTGAAACGAGATCCGCAACCTTCTTGATAGGCGCCTTTTTTTCTCGCAGCTTGAGATCCAACTCCCGCACCTGACGGATAACAATCAGCGTCTCTTTTTGCTCGTCTCGCTTCTGTGCCAGTTTCTCACTGGCCAGCTTCAGGGTCTCTTCGGCCCGTATTACTTCGCCCTCCTGTTCCGGCAGAGCCAGCTGACACTCTTTGTGGCGTTGCTGATCCGTTTCCTGCTCACGCCGCAGCGAACTCAAACTGGCAAAATCGCCTGCCAGTTCCAAGGCCTGCTTTGCCCGTTCAAGCTTTTCGTGCCCTGGCTGAAACTCCTTCAGACGCATCTCCATGTCTTGCTTCTGTTTAGCAAGCAAGCCCAACTCTTTTTCAAGGGATTCGATTCCATCCAGCCAGGCAATTGCCTGACCTTTTTGATCAACCTGTTGATTCAAACCGGCCTCCTGAAGAACCATCTGCTCAAGGCCTGCTTGCAACTGCCGCTCATCCTCTTCACTCAGCAGTTGCATCCCTGCCAGCTCAGCCTGAAGGATATCCAGTTTTTCACGCTCACCAGCGCGTTGTTTATGGACCTGAATGGAGATCTGGCTGTAGATCTCTGTGCCGGTAATCTGTTCCAGAATGGGAGCACGTTCGTCAGGTGCTGCCTGCAGAAAAGCCGAAAAACCTCCCTGCGCAAGCAGCATGGAGCGGGTGAAACGGTCGAAGTCCATACCGGTAACCGTTTCAATCTGATCGGCAACACCGCGAAGCTTTGCCTCGAGTATCCGGCCTGAATCCGCATCCGCAATCTCATGTTTCGGCGCCTGCAACTCCCCGCCTGGTTTTTTGCGTGCCCTGTGCTGGCTCCAGTGACAACGAAATCGTCCCGCTTGGGTTTCAAAGGTCACTTCGGCAAAGCACTCACCCGTCTGCCGTGACATGATCTCGTTCCCGCTCTTGGTAACCTTGTTGAGACGCGGCGTTCGGCCATAAAGCGCGAGACAGATAGCATCGAGGATCGTCGTCTTGCCCGCACCGGTCGGCCCGGTTATGGCAAAGATGCCGTCGGATGAAAAAACGGGGTATGCCAGATCAATTTCCCATTCACCGGCAAGCGAGTTCAAGTTCTTAAAACGTACCAGCAGTATGCGCATTTTCCGTCTCTATTCTGCCTGGGTATCGGCTTGGTTGAGAGCGCTAATCGTCTCCTGATAGGCCAGCAGAAGTTCAGAGCGCTGTGCTTCCAGCACCTCATGCGCCTCAAGACATCGTGCAAAGACATCATTAACATTCAGATCGTCGAGGGTTTCGATATCGTGAATTCGGTTGAGCACCCGATCTATGATCCGGTTGTTCTTCACACGAAGAATCTCCAACTTAGTTTCTGATATCGCAGCTTCGAGTCGTTCACGCAGGTCACCGACCACCTCCCCGCCTTCATAGACAACCTCTAACCATGTCTGGCTTTGTGTTGCGGACAGCGCCAGAATCCGGGCGGAAATCTCATCCCAGTCACCTTGTATGCGCTCAAGCCGTTGGAAGACCGGGGTCTTGATCAGCGTCACCGCTGCTTCTCTGCCAGCGAACGCTACGAGACAGACACTCTTCTCCTGTGCGGCTTCTCCAAAGCCCATCGGCAGCGGAGACCCGCTATATCGCATGACCTCTGACGCATTGACCTTCTGTGGGACATGGAGGTGGCCCAAGGCAAGATAGTCGATGCATTCCGGGAATATTCCTGAAGTTACATGGGCAAGTGATCCGACATATAGCTCACGAACACCATCGCCATCAACCGTTTGTCCCCCGGCGGCAAAGAGATGTCCCATGGCGATAATGGGAACCTCGACACCCAATGAGTTACGTTTCTGTTCAGCCAGGTCACACACCTCGGCATAGTGGGTGCGTATGCCCTCGATCAGCTTCTGTTCCTTGTCGTCAATGCTCTCACCGGCTTCCGCCACGCGAATATCACGATCCCTCAGATAGGGCACTGCACAAACGATGAGTTCAGGGGAGCCGTCAAGATTTTGCAGCAGCAGAACTTCATCGTCGCAGCTCTCACCAGCCGAGCCGATGACGTGAACATTAAGCACGCGCAAGAGTTCCTTGGGGGCATTCAGAAATGAGGGGGAATCGTGGTTACCCGCAATCACGATGACATGGCGGCAGGATGAGGATGCCACACGGCACAGGAACCGGTAATAGAGCGCCTGAGCACGATTGCTCGGTGTGCTTGTATCGAAGACATCGCCGGCCACGAGCAGTGCATCCACCTGCTCTTGATCGATTTTCTCCGCCAGCCAGGAGAGGAACGCATCAAACTCCTGATAGCGCTTTCGTCCGAAAAGCGCCCGGCCGATATGCCAGTCTGATGTGTGGAGGATTTTCATTCCATTGCCTCACCAAAATGCAGCATATTCTACCGGAGCTTCAATTCGCTTTCCTGCTGTTATTGTTGCATTTAATTGGGGTGGTTCAACCTGGGTTACCAGACCCACGCGAATGACTTTGGCAGGATGCCCTGATTTGGAATGAAACCGTTATTAGAAATCTATCCCAGGGCCGGGACTGGTGTATCCGGCAAGAGTTGACGGCAGCACCAAGCCAGCAGATTTAACCTGCTGGCCGGTACTGCAAAATACAACAGGTTACTAGCAGATGGCACCCGTGCTGCATCCCCTGGCGGGTATCGCTGCCAGTAACGCGCGGACCAGTACGGGCGACAACGGGCGGGAGAATTCATCCATATCGATTGTTATCTGTGATGTAACGACCCGCGCCGGACTAACATGGATCTCACCTTCTGCATTGATGGTAGCTGTGCCTTTTTGATCAGAGAATGGTGTCCGCAAAACCACACTGTTTTTTCCAAGCAGATGGACATCATTCGACAGTTCCAGCTGAATATCTTCATACTTTCCGACAGATATCATACGGCCATCAAGACGTTGAACAGTAGAAGCAAGGAGATCAAGTTGGACAAGCTTTCCAGCCTTGTTCTCATACAAAACCTGCTGTCTGCCCTGGGCATCTATTCCAGTGATCTTTCTTACCTGAACGAGAACTGTGACCTCCCTACTCAGTAAGGCATCGTTTATGAGATCACTAATACTTTATTGCTTATCAGGTTGCACAGGATCAGCTGATCCTGTTGATACCAACAGAATTGAAGCAGCACACACGTGCAACAAATATTTGATCAGGGACATACTTACATCCTCCAATAGTAACTTCTCAAAAACCCGTGGCAAGCAGTAAATAATTACAAAAAGCACTTGACAGGGTTTTGGGGCAAAAAACTAAAAATCCTGTCATGGTACAACTCTGGTTTGGAAACTGTCATGGCTGATCTTGTAGCGCGCACTATG
>JAMJIN010000203.1:0-6214 GCA_036784775.1 Chromatiales bacterium
GAGGTGCGGTATCGGGGGACTGTCGAGGTCGATACACCCGGTACCACACCTTCTCAACGGCTCCCTACATCTTCCCGATTTCTTTCTCGATGTCACTCTTTTTGCAGCTATTTCATCCGGTTACCGCTGTTCGCCAATTATGTTCGGGTTTTTACCGCCATCTACACACGCCTGACTAAGTGCGCTAGTTGGCTTTTGGCTCTGATGTGCCAAGGCCGTTTATTCATGGCCGATATAACCCCCTTTTCGCATAATGAGTCCGCGAAAAAATTATTTTTACTAACATGTTCCGGTTTCTTGATATTTAGTTCTCAAAGACTTTCCATTGTTTTTCTATTCAGTGATTCAGAGAGCTGGACTTTCTGCTCCCTGAGTGCCTTATCCTTCACATGGTTTGCCGTACCTGTGAATTTACGACATATTATGCAGTATATCGATTAACTTCCATTGCCCACGTCAGTACGATGTTGAGGTTATTTGGTGACCGAAAAGATGGCTAGTCAGCGAGATTTGTGGGTATTTTAAGATAAGTATTGCTCTCGCCAAGCCGCCAAGCACGCAAAGATATCATTGATTTTCCTCGACAAGACGATTGACTGAACGGGTAATGCCATCTTTCATTAGGGCCTCAGCGAAATTCAACAGAAAACCCAGCTTCATTCCACTAAGGCGTAGGTAGGTGAGGAGTTGCTTCTTGTGCGCGTTGTTGAGTTTTTCAACACATTTGAGCTCCACAATGACCTTATCTTCAACGATGAGGTCGGCACGAAAGCCTTCATGAAACGTGAAACTTTGGTGCTTTATGTCAATGGGAACCTGTCGTTCCACGCGTAAACCCCGTTGGCGCAATTCATGGGCCAAGATGACCTCGTAGACCATCTCCAGCAACCCTGGGCCAAGCTCTCGGTGAACACGTACGGCAACATCAACAATCCTTTTCCCAATCTCATTTTCCGTCATTCGCTGCTTTTTCCTTTGCGTCTTTGCGAGAGTTTGTGGAACTCTGAAATTTCCCTGTAAAATGGCTTTCTGGATATTCCTTGCATTCACTAGTTCGCGCATGCCATCTAAGTTGCTTGATATCATGCGCTTAGCGAACTAATCGGGGCGAACTTCATCCTCGGATTTTGCTGACGAGCCTTTTATATACAGGTCACGCTACATCCGAATGTTCAATACCCTTCTGTACTGAATCGATATAGGCGGCGAGGAGAGCATGAGCATCTGCACCGGGAGACGCGATTGGCATGTCGGTTGCTGTTGAATGAGAGGCCTCATCTGATGCCTGTGTAAGCTCGAATAGATGCTGGTAATCAATACCAGAATGACTTTTTAGTCCTGGAATCTTTCGGTAGAAATTCCCGTTTACCTGGTTTTTTTCTATGAGATAGTTTCTGAATCGCTGATATAAATTTCTGTCAACTTTGCCCTGGGTTTTCCAGAACGCTTTCATATTTCCCTGAAACGTAAGTCCTGCCATATTGTAGATGGCATGGCCCGATGTTTTAACGGGTGTGCCATGTAAAATTGAGGATAGGCCTACTGTGCTATTTAGCAGAACCGTGCCTTTGGCATGATTCAGCAGGGTGGGTAGATGCATATCGTGAACATAGATAACCCGCGCTTTGCAGCCGTACCTGTCGGCGAGTTTATGGATAATTCTGGTGTAGTCTGAGTAACCCCTGTCCAGTGGATGGTGTTTGATCACCAGAAGGGTGTCTGTCGGTGCGTGTTTCGAAAAGGAGGAGATCACTCTTCTGATAAAGGCAGCCGCAGAGGGAACCGCTGACCAGATTTTTATCTGTGCATCGTTATGGACCTGAAGCGGTACGAGGAAAAATCTCTTTGAATAGTGTGTCGTCAGTTGTTGTTGAACACCACGTTCATAAAAACGGTAGTAGTATTTTCTGAATCCCCCTCTTACCCATATTACCGCCTCGTTGTGCCATTTGAATGGGCGATGGTGGATGTAGTGCGGAAAGTGACTCTGCCCAAGCCATCCCATAAAAAAATAGACGGCGGCATACCAACCTGCATGGGCAAATGAGTAGGGGACTGATGCTGGTTGTCTTAAGGCCTCTTCCTGGATATTTTTATAGGCCTCCGGAGAACGCGGAATGGATGAGCGCCCATTTACGCCATCTTTTTCAAGAGTGATGTAGTGGGGCCGGAGATAGCCCTCCTCAAAGACAAATACGTCAATAGAGAGCAAACGTGCAACCTCATGGGCTTTCCTGTGGTACGAGCGTTCATCCCCGAAGAGGTAGATGGCGGAGATTTTACAATCTTCCAGAAACAGCTTCAGAAACTCCGGCCACTGCTTAACAGTGCCGGTGTAGTTCACACTCTTCTCACCACTGAAGAAAAAGCGGTCACCCGCATTGAGGTTTATCTTGAAAACAGTATGCCCGGACTCTTCCAGATCCATGGCGAGGCGTTTGAAAAAAGGCCCCACTGGCCCTTGAAGCAGGAGAATATTACTTGCCATACATCAATCCATGGATAAGGTTGTTTAGCTTCCTGGCCATACGACTGGTCCCATGTGAGCTGATTCGAGTCTCGTTGATTGCTGATGATCGTTGACTCTCAAGTCCACTGATGGCCAATTCCGGGCTGGAAAAAGCCCTAGAAAAACCATTGATATAACGCGGGTATAATACCATACAACCGGCTAGCAGTTCATCTACTGTTAAAGTCCTGTTTCTGCAATTCTTGCGATCCAGTTGGTGTTTGTCAGTGGTAAGTCCCCATCCGGCATAGAAAGGGAGACCGTAGGTGGTAACCCGTTTACCCCTTAACAATCCTTCAAAACCGACCAGGGAGGTCATGGTGTGCACCTCGTCAACGGTATCGAGACATTGTGAGATGCTGATATCGGTAACCAGTTGATCAAAATATTCGCGGTGCTGGGTTTTCCTCTGGCCCTTTCGGTTCCCACTCAGCACATCCGGGTGTGGTTTGTAGATGATATAGGCATCAGGGGCATTTTTTCTCACAGCTTGAAGCAGTGCCCTATTTGTGCGGATTTCTCTGCACCCCAGGCGGATTGAGGCATCATCTTCGACCTGACCGGGAACCAGGATAATACGCTGTCCGGGTTTCGCTGAGTGGATGAGCGGTTTTCGTTCACCGACGTTATATTTACTGATTCCGGAGTCGATAAGTGCTTCTCTTATCGACTGGGCGCGGTGAATCTTTTCCACAGAAAAAACAGTGTTTTCAAGGGTTGTTTCCAGGTCACTGGTTTGGCTTGGGTCAAAATAGATCCCCTGTTTGTCCAGAACCAGGGATGCCGGGGCTGTCAGATCAGAACCCAGACCCACGGATCGCAGGAAGCCGTCCTCCATACGCCAGATGGGAATGTTATTCTCTCTGGCAAGCGCTCTTATTTTGTCATTCTCGCGAACCCCCCAGACCACAATGCGGGCGTCTTTCTGCGGCAGTCGGCGCTTTATCTGCCAGGCACTGCTGGCGAAGTGAATTTTATTCCAGGGGCTGTAGAGGTAGTCGCGAACATAACCTCGCTTCCAGGGAGTGAAGCCATAACAGAAAAGGCTACCACTGTTTTCAATAGAGTAGTGCCGCTGAAGGGCCAAGTGATCGATAACCCGTTCGATTTCGCATGATTCGCCGGTATCCGGGTCGCAGTACCGGCTGTAAAGGATATAGGCCGCGATAAAGAGCTGTTCTATGGTGCGATTCCTGGCACGTCTGGGAATTTGAATCCGGTCATCGGTAAGCCCCCAACCGGCGTAGAAAGGGGCGCCGAAGCAGGTAACCGGTTTGCCTGTCATCAGCGCCTCGAAACCCATTTGTGAAGTAACGACGTAGACGTGGTCAACCTGCTGTAACAGGCTGACTGGATTGCAATTTTCGGAAAGAAGATGAACGCGCGGGTGTTTCCCGGCCCGCAGGAGGTGGCTCTGCTTCCTGCCGGCAATCACATCGGGGTGAATCTTGACCAGGATCTCTGCTGCAGGGTGCTCCTCCAGTGCGGCATCAAGCATACGGGTAAAACTTTCAGGTCCTGCCAGGCCCTGCTCGATGGAGAGATCGCCGGCTGTCTGGTCCACAACAAGAATGCGTTTTTTTGCTGTTGGCTTGAGGGTGATATCCGGACTGGAATTGTACTTGGAGAGCCGGTTGTCGATGATCAGCTTGATGCACTGTTGTGCCCTTGAAGTCAGCGCCCTGTTTTCCAGGGGATTCTGGGCGCCATCGATAGTCTGCCGTAGACTGCTGAATGGAGGTGATTCCGGTATATCGTCGAATTCGCCGGTAAGAATTTTTTCCAGGCGAGAAGGGCGGGTTGCGTCATAGTAGATCCCCAGGTCGTCTATCACCAGGGAAAGAGGAGGTGAATGGTCGACACCCAGACCCACTGAGCGCAGAAAACCATCTTCCAGGGTGAAGTAGGGGAGATTATTGGATTCAGCATATCGCCGGGCTGTGGCTGTATTGGTTTTTAGCCCCCATCCAATGACCGTCTCATTGTGATGTTTTGAAGCCAGGCCGGGAAAGAACTTCCATCTCCTGGAGATGGCATCGACACCAAGGAAACTTCGAAGATGGGGGATCCTGAAGATCCCCCTGGAGAAAGTCACTGCTGATGTTGGTGACATCAGTGTGCGACAGAGAGAGGCTCCTCAGAGTTTTCGGTTTGCTGCAGAAGGATTCCGCGCTCGACCATGATTTCAAGCAGCTGCTCTACGCACACTTCCAGGGTGTTGTTTTCAGTATCGATGCTGATTTCCGGGTTTTCCGGCACCTCGTAGGGAGAGGAAATGCCTGTGAAATCGGAGATTTCACCAGCGCGGGCGCGTTTGTAGAGCCCTTTTACATCGCGTCTCTCGCACTCCTCGATGGAGCAGTGACAGTAGACCTCGATGAAATCATCATCAGCAAACAGTTTTCTGACATTTTTTCGATCATCTGTGAAGGGTGAGATAAAGGCCGTAAGGGCAATGACACCGGCTTCAACGAACAGTTTGGCCATCTCGCCGATTCTGCGAATATTCTCCTTTCTGTCTTCAGCGCTGAACCCGAGGTCACCACAGAGACCATGGCGGACATTATCACCGTCAAAGACATAGGTGCGCCCACCCCGTTGGTGGAGTTGTTCCTCCAGCGCATGGGCCAGAGTCGATTTTCCTGAACCTGAGAGGCCGGTAAACCAGAGGACGACGGATTTGTGCTGATTGAGCTTTTCCCTGCGTTCGCGGGTGACAGTGGCGCAGTGCCAAACGATATTGTTGTCCATTTCAGTATTTGCTTAAATTGTGAGGTAATTGTCAGATAAACAGCGCCAGAATATCATGGTGACGAAAAAACGCTATGCGGTGTTTTTCAACGGTTTTAATGCTGATGCAGAGGAACTCCGCCATGCTTTTGTTGGTATGTCCCTCCGCGACGAGCTTCAGTATCTGTTTTTCCCGTCGGGTGAGTGCAGCCCACTCGGTCAATGGCTCGGAATTTTTTTGTCCGATCAGATATCCCTGTACTACCTTGTCGGTAATGTCGGGGCTTAGGTAGATCTTGCCTTGTATCACCCTCTCTACTGCGATCAGCAGTTCAGAGTGGGTGGCGTCCTTGAGGATGTAGCCGTTGGCCCCGGCATTGAGACTGGCGAGCACATACTCCTCTTCGTTGTGTGCAGTAAGCACGAGGATCTTCATTTCCGGGATCCGGTTTCTGATCTCCTGTATTGCATCCATGCCGTTCATGCTCGGCATGTTCAGGTCCATGATCGTCATATCGGGTTTTTTTTCCAAGGTGCAACGAATCGCCTCCCGCCCGTTTCCCGCCTCTCCGATGACGGTGTAGTCAGGGTTGCTCTCTAACAGCGATTTCAAGCCAGCTCTTAGGATTGTGTAGTCTTCCGCAAGAACTATTCGTATCTTTTTTCTCATCTTTTATGCCTGATTCACTGCAAAGGCAGTTTCTTGTGGTGATGCCTGCGTCTTATTGACCCTGTAACCAAATTTCCGGCATCAGTTGAACATGTCCAGTGAAAGCCAGGCCATAGCAGGGTGGCACTCAATTTCCGGTTCAATCATCTCGACCGATTAACCTGCAGGTTAATCGGTGTCCACGCTAATGATTATAGTCGATTGATGCTTTATTCAAATCAAACGGTTCATTAGATCGTTTTTGACGCGCAATGCATAAAGCGGGCATTTGGCAAACACTTCACGCGCGATGTGACTCAGCTTAC
>JAMJIN010000021.1:0-30154 GCA_036784775.1 Chromatiales bacterium
CCTCAGAGCCATGCTACCTCGTTTGCTTCGGGCTGCTGCAACGACTTCACCACGTCCCGAGACATGGCTGCGGCTTGCTGAACATTCGTGCTAATCAAGTTATTTTTTGCCATGGTCATCTTCTTGCTTCAGGTTCAAGTTTAGTCTCCCCCCCAGTCGGTGGCTCAATAGCTGAGCCTCAGGAAACTCTTTGTATGGTGTACAAGAGGGCAGAACACTTAAATGTGTTACGCTTTGCGCATCGCTTTATCCATAATTGGAAACTAAAGGGTTCTGACTCATTTTTCGTTATGTATCAAGGGAGGGCACAGGTTGATGGGATTGTGGTTCAGCAAGCTCGTTGGACTATCTGGTATCACGCTGCTGTGTCTTGTTCTAACGGCAATCTGTGCGGCTGGCACGGATACCTGGGGTAATTTAGCCGTTGCTGGATGTGAACCAAACGAGGAAGGGAATCCCTCGTTAAGGCGCGATTCCCAATTCTCGCTATTCGATGCCACTAACCTTCGGTTTTCATCCGGCTCTCTCTCGGTTTTTGTTGCAGGCGAGTCCGTCGATTCGTCGCCAATATTGGACCTCCAACTCGTCGACCTGTCGATGGAGTCGCTGCTCTCGCACTTTTCGGGATTGATCGCGAACCTTACCGAAGGGAAAAATCAAGTAGATCAAAGGGACTATGAGTTCAGGGCAGTACTCAAAGACCTGGCTTTCTCCGATACGGATGGCCGTTATCTCTCTGAAAAGATGGGCGGAGACGCGGTAGTGCGTATCAACCACCATGACGATGTCTGGTTCTTTGAGTTTGAGATGGAGTTGCATGCCGGGGCCGCATATTTGGATCCGATATACCTGGGGTTTGATGAATTCCCGGTCCGCTTGATGCCACGGGCAGTTGGGATGAAAGCGATCGGCGCGTTGTGTTGAAAAAGTTTGAATACATCCACCAGGATGTAGTGCGGTTTGTGGGTGATGGCAGCGCGATACTGGGAGATTGCATCCGTGCCGAGGCTTTTAATCTCGAAGTTCCTCGTTTTTCAATATCAAGAGGTTACGAGGTCTACCTGCTGCCTTTCCTGTTTGGTTCGGTATTGGAGGAGACCAGTGCCGTTGGCAACTTATCCATGGCCGTGAACTGGAGGCGGGATAGAGGGTCCGCTATCCGAATCGATCTCGATGACATAAGTTTCTCGGACGGTCGCGGGCAGCTTGAAATTACGGGCATGTCCGGCACTACCCACTGGGGGGATGCCGTCGCCGGCACCCAGTCAAGGTTGAAATGGGAACGACTGGCGTTGGGAGGCATGGTACTGGACGCGGGCCGTATCGAAGGCGATATCCGTGGTGACGGTTTCAGTAGCACGAAAACCGTGCGTGTTTCACTTCCCGGCGGCGAGATTCTTATACGCGATATCAATTTGACCGGGCTGGGTTCGCCGGATTTTGGCTTGTCATTGAATATGGTGTTGAAATCAGTGGCTATAGGCCACCTTTTTCGTGATGTTATGTGGGTGCCTTCGACTGGTACTTTGTCGGCGGATTTCCTGGATGTTACCTATGAGAAAGGGCGGCTGGTCGTTGATGGTGACATAAGGGCAACGATCTATGGCGGATACATCGAGGCGAGCGCCTTGTCCGTCATCAATCCCTACGGCATTTTTCCGATCGTCAATGTCGATCTTGAGGGCAATCTCTCGTTGAGCGCCCTTACAACAGAGAAACACCAGTTGGGTGCTATGGAAGGTCGCATCGACATCCAGGGTCGTGGCCTGCAGTTTGAGGTTGGGAGTCTTGTCGCGGGTGAATTCGGTTTCCGGTCATTGGAACCTGATACCGAGCCCCACTGGGTTTCGACTCGGGCACTGGAGAATCTGGCGTTCTTGTTTGGCAAGGGCGGTGAATTGGATCACTGGATGTTCAGAGTCTTTCCCATGTGGCGCTACGACCGTGTCGGCATGAGTTTTAAATTGGCTAACGGCCTCCTGGAACAAAGGGGCATTGAAACCCAGGGTGAAAATTTTCTGATAACCGATTCGGCTTTACCACCGACAATCAGTATGGCCTTCAACAATTCAAGAGTGGGTTTCAGCCTGCTCGCCCGCCGTGTCTCGCTCAAGATGACGTCCTGGTTGACCGGTATAAATGTGGCTACGCCGCATGTCTCGGATTTAATGGCAAGCATCAGGGGGCGTTTCGCTGAGCATCTTTTGAAAGGATTTTGCAGCGGAGGATTGGGCTTTACACTGGATGGCGATATCGCGGTCATGGGCGAGGATACGGGTTTGCCCAATATAAGAGCAGATCTGCCGCAACAAGTAGAATTGCATAACCGGGAAACCAGAGAACTATACACGGCCATTGCCTTTGCCAATGGTCAACCGAACTGGGAACAGGGAATCAGTGAAATTTTTTCCAAAGTGTGGAGGAATCTTGCGGGACCAGGCTGGTGGATCGAGACAGGGCAGGGGTGGCGGCGAAATGAGGCAAAAACCGGTATCGACCCATGCGATATCGCAAGGAAGCGGCAGCATATATCTGCCGTGATTGGAAAGGGAGGCGGCCATGGGTGATGCCACGCGGTACGATTGTTTCATCAGTTACCACCGGTCTGACGCCGAGGCGATGGTCGCTGTGAGACAGAAGTTGTCGGTCCGTGGCATTGATTCGTTTCTGGATCGCGAGCAGCTGGTGGCAGGCGTGCCATGGCCTGACGCATTGGAGCGTGCTCTACATTCTGTCTCCGCTGTTGTCGTGTTTCTCGGCCCAGGTGGTATCGGAACATGGCAGAAGCGGGAAATTGGTTTTGCCTTGGATCGTCAGGCGCAGGAAGAGAAGGCCGGCAGGGTCTTCCCGGTAATTCCAGTGATATTGCCAGGTGCTGACCCGAAGCCGGGATTCCTGTTCATGAATACTTGGGTGGATTTCCGGGCTGAGGGAGTCGATGCCGACGGTGTTCGTGCCTTGGTGCGTTCGATCCGGATCGAGGAAACAGACCGGATAGAAGACGACTTGGTTGAAATAGCACCATATCGTGGATTGGAAGTATTTCGCGAGGAACATGCAGCATTCTTTTGCGGTCGGGAGGTTTTCGCGGACCGGTTGTTGGAAGCCGTCCTGAACCGTGACTTTGTTGCTGTTGTCGGCCCTTCCGGCAGCGGCAAGTCGTCGGTGTGCCAGGCTGGGTTGTTTCCAGCATTACGCCGTCAGCGGCCACCAATGCAGACATGGGATGTCTGTGTTTTTTCTCCGGGTGAAAAGCCGTTTCAGCGTCTGGCCGAGTCGCTGATTCCCCTTTTGGAACCGACTCTGACTGAGACAGATCGTTTGATTGAGGCGGCGAAACTGGGCGAGCATCTTGCGGTGGGAGATGTGGGCCTGGATTCGGTGGTCGGGCGAATTCTTGACAGGTCCGAGGGAACCAATCATTTGTTGATACTGGCTGATCAATTTGAGGAGATGTTCACCACCGTGCCCGGCACGGATAGAGTGCCTTTTGTTGATCTGCTTTTTGGGGCTTGTGATCGTGCGCCGGCGACCCTGGTAATTACCCTGCGGGCGGATTTTTTTGGTAATGCCTTGAGTTTGAGTCGGGAACTCAGTGACAGAATCGAGAATAGTCTCATAACCTTGGGAGCAATGCGGCGGACCGAGCTGGAACAGGCGGTGGTCGTGCCGGCACAAAGGGTCGGACTGAGTTTTGAGACAGGGTTGGTGCAACGCATTCTCGATGATATCGGTGATGAGCCCGGCCACCTGCCATTGCTGGAATTTGCTTTGACCTAGATGTGGGACCGAAAGCAGGGGCGTACGCTCACGCATGGTATCTATGACGATATCGGTGGCGTTAGCGGAGCGTTGGCTCAAAGAGCGGAGGCCGTATTCAATGGGCTTCAGCCACAATGGCAACAAGTGGCCCGCCAGGTTTTCACTCGGCTCACTCGGGTCGCCCGTCCGGAGGAAGGGAATGAGGATACACGCAGACGAATACCTCTTGGGGAGTTCACCCCCGAGGCGAGGGATATCGTAAAACAGCTCTCGGAGGCGCGTCTGCTGGTAACAGGTAGCAGTTGCCGGGACGAAGGGCTGGATCTGTCGGCACACCATGGGAGGGAGGGTCTGTCTTCTTCTGAGTTTCAGGAGACCGTGGAAGTGGCGCATGAAGCGCTGATCAGCGGTTGGTCACGTCTCAAGGGGTGGTTGTACCAGGATAGAGAATTTCTGTTGTGGCGGCAGCGATTACGCATTCATATAGTGGAGTGGGAACGTACCGGCAGAGACAAGGGGACCCTGTTGCGAGGTGAACCCCTGATGGAGGCTGAGCGCTGGTATCAGCAGCGACCGGTGGATCTTTCCGTACAGGAAGCCGAGTTCATCGGGGCCGGCTTGGAGGATCGTGAACAACAGACTTCCCGGCGAAAAAAAGAGTTGAGATCGAAGAGGTTGCGTGGCGTCGTAATTGTTCTTACCTTGTCCGTGGCCGTGATTTTATCGGTCTTTATATTGAGTGCCAGAATGCGAATTGATGTCCGCCTGCCCGGCGCCGCGGCAGAGGATGCGGCCGAGGCAATCATAAAAGACTTACTACGTCCGCTCGATGAAGGTGACGGCCCCAGTTAGACGGTGGCCCAGACCTCTTTATTAATCCCTTTGATACTGTTCTTGTTGTTCCAGTGGTAGTAGTCGATGCCGTCGAAGCTTCCTTCTTGGGTGGTGGCGATGAGCATCTCCTTGACCGCTGGTGAGAGAGGGTGACTGCTGTGTCCTGAATGTCCGCTCCGCCTGACCGGGCTTGCGTGCTTTCGCCCTTGCCTCCAGCTCCACTCCTGCCTATCCTTACCTGTCTGCTGTATCGCGGGACGACGAAGCCCGCGTTGATTCAATTAAGCCGCCTGCCAATACCCTGTGGAGGGGAATTATGACCGATACCTTCGACCCTATTCTGCTCAACTTCATCTATGCCATCTTTGGTGGTCTGCTGACCATCTTTTTCATGTGGTTTGGTTGCAAGGTGTTCAGTCATATCGTCAATTTCAGCATCCCGGAGGGGTTGAAGAATGGCAATCTGGCGGTGGGCGTGATGATCATGGGAATCTTTATCGGCATCGGCACCGCTCTGGGGTTGGTTATCGGACTCGGCTTGAATTGATGGAGGCGCGGGCCACATTGCGCTGGTTTCTGCTGCTGGTACTGCTGCCGGGACTGGCGCTTGCCGGGGTGGCCAAGCATGTCAAGCATAAGCATTGGACCAACGACTACGACCGCCACTTCCGTAAATACACCAAGCACTATTTTGGGCCTCACTTTGACTGGCATTGGTTCAAGGCGCAGGGGATTGCCGAGTCTGGGCTGAGGCCCAACGCGAGCAGTTCTGCCGGGGCTCGCGGATTGATGCAGATCCTGCCTTCAACTGATGAAGAGATTAAAGAAAAGAACCCTCATTTCACCAATATAGAGGATCCACGCTGGAATATTGCGGCGGGCATCTTCTATGACCGCATGCTCTATCGGAGGTGGAAAAAGGGGCTGCCCACAGAGCAGCGCCTCTCTTTTGCCCTGGCGAGTTACAATGCGGGATACGGCAACGTCAACAAGGCCTATCGACGCGCCAAAGGTAAACTCGGCGAGGTGAAGAGATGGAAGCAGGTGGCGCCTTATGCCCCTAGTGAAACCCGCCACTATGTAAAGCGAATCAAGGGGTTGATGCAGACGGAATAGTCGTTTCGCCCTCTATCTCCATGCCGGCGGCCGCGCGCCTGGTCCAGTTACTGACCCGCTGTAGCAGCAATGATTCCATGCCGTGAAAAAAGTGATCCGCTCCGGCGATGCGACTCTGCCTGTAGTTTGGGTTCGCGGCTTTATTGGCTGCGATACGGCGCTGCTTGGCGGTGGCGACAACACTCTCCAGATCCCGGCTGCCGTAGAGATCCAGCATCGGAATGGAGACTTGTTCAATGGCTTCCAGTACCGGATTTCCTTCTACTCGAGTTGGTGTGGGAAGGCCGATGGCGATATAGGCGCGCACCGCCTGCGGTTTTTCGCTGGCGAGAAACTCCAATCCCATGCGTGCGCCCAGACTGTGACCGATCATCACCAGATTGGTGTTCTGCCTCTGTTTGAAGAAGTCGATGGCGGCGCGAATGCGAGGATAGGCCTGCGGAATCAACGGCAGGTATTCACGGAACGGCGCATCGCTCGCCGCTACCGGCAACTGGATCGAGAGGGTCTCCCAAGCGTGTTCCGGCAGGAGGGTGCGCAGCGGTTGAATGACATCCTGCCAGTCCGGATTGGCCCCCATGCCGTGCAGTAGGATTATCCCGCCCCGGGTTTTCGCCGCATCGGTCTCTGTGTGGATTGAGAGAAAACGGTGCCCGTCCGCCTCGAGCCAGACAGGTTCCCCGTCAAGGATGGCGTCGACGATCTGATCGGCGATGCGTTGCTCCCGCGCCAGGTCGGCGGCAAAGGCTGTCTGGCTCAGGAAAAGTAGCAGTAGTAGCAGAGATTGTCGCAGCATGGTTTTGGTTCCCAAACGATCCAGCCCTAAATCTAGACCGGATTTCCAACCTCGTCATGCAAATTGTCCGTCTTTGGGGTAAAGTGTCGCGGCAAAAAATATTCGGGGCTGGGGGCTGCGCCTTCCAGCCGGCGCCCGGTGCCGGTTGACGGCACTGGAGACCTAAAACTTCAGGAGAGAGAATCATGGCTCGTCAACCCGATCAGATCGCACCGTCCATCCTGTCGGCGGATTTCGCCAAGCTGGGCGAGGAAGTGGATAACGTACTGGCATCCGGTGCCGAGATCGTCCACTTCGACGTCATGGACAACCATTACGTACCCAACCTGACCATCGGTCCTCTGGTTTGCGATGCACTGCGCAGCCACGGCGTTACCGCCGATATCGATGTACACATGATGGTCAAGCCGGTGGATCGCATCATTCCCGATTTCGCCAAGGCAGGTGCCACCTACATCACTTTTCACCCGGAGGCCTCTGAGCATATCGACCGTTCCCTGGCCCTGACCCGTGAGCATGGCTGTAAGTCCGGCCTGGTGTTCAACCCGGCCACCTCACTCTCCTATCTGGAGCATGTGATGGACAAGGTCGACATGATCCTGCTGATGTCCGTTAATCCCGGTTTCGGTGGCCAGAGTTTCATCCCGGGGACCATGGACAAGCTGCGCGCAGCACGCAAGATGATCGACGACTCCGGTTACGACATCCGTCTGGAGATCGATGGTGGCGTAAAGGTCGATAATATCGCCGAGATCAAGGCGGCGGGTGCTGACACCTTCGTTGCCGGATCCGGTATCTTCGGCTTCCCTGGCGACTCCGATGCCAATCGCTATAACACCATCGTCGGTAAGATGCTGGCTGAGCTGGCCAAGGTCTGATCCTGTCTGCTGCTGAAAACGGGGCCTTGTGGGCCCCGTTTTTTGTGTCAGTCACGAACTTTGCCAATTTCCACAGGCAGGGCGTGCAAAATTTTAGCGATCCTTCCGTATCCTTGGTCTTTTTTAATCGCCAGGCAGGTAGTAGGTTATGAGTCTCAAGCAACCCAAAATGATCCTTATCGATGTTGATGGAACCCTGGTGGACAGCGTGCCCGACCTGGCCTGGTGCATTGATGAGATGATGAAACAGCTGGGCCGTCCCGCTCATGGCGAAAAGAAGGTCCGCGACTGGGTCGGCAATGGGGTGGAGCGTCTGGTGCGGCGCGCATTGATCGGCCCGCTGGATGGTGAACCTGACGAGACGGATTTCGAGAAGGCCTATCCGATCTTTCTCGAACTCTATGCCGACAATACCTCCAAACGTTCACTGCTCTATCCCGGTGTGCGTGAGGGCCTGGATTATTTGAAATCCGCCGGTTACCAGCTTGGTTGCGTCACCAACAAGGCAGCGCAGTTCACTATTCCACTGCTCAAGAACCTGGGAGTGCACGACGAGTTCGATATCGTCATTTCCGGCGACACCCTGGCGAAGAAGAAACCTGATCCGATGCCGTTGCTGCATGGGGCGGAACACTTTGGTGTCGATGTCTCGGATGCGATGATGCTGGGTGACTCAGTGAGTGACGTGAAGGCGGCCCGCGCAGCCGGTTTTCAGATCGTCTGCATGAGTTACGGCTACAATCACGGGGTCGATATCCGCGAGGCCAATCCCGATGCGGTCATCGACTCCATGGCTGAGATTCAGGGCCTGCTTGAATCTGCCGCTTGAGCTGTATGGCCGTTATGGATTATCGTAGCCGTTCACTTTGAATTTGATTCAGTTGCCGAATCCATAAAAGAACCTGATATGTATCTGCTTTCACACAACACGATCCTAAAGACCGGCACGCGATGGCGTTGGTGATTCCGACCAATCGTCCAACCGTTGTTTTGTCTGTTGTGTGGAGAGGAACATGACCCCTCAAGAATTCGATGCCCTGGCAGCCGAGGGTTTTAACCGTATACCTGTCGTTTGCGAGGTGCTTGCCGACCTCGACACGCCGCTGAGCGTCTATCTCAAGCTGGCGGACGCGCCTTACACCTATCTCTTCGAGTCTGTCCAGGGTGGCGAAAAATGGGGTCGTTACTCCATTATCGGCCTGCCGAGCCGGACCCTGGTGCGTGTCATGGGGCATCGCATCGAGGTGGAGTGTGACGGCGAGATAATCGAGTCCGTCGAGGTCAGTGATCCCCTGGCGTGGATCGAACAGTTTCAGGGGCGCTACAAAGCGGCTGAACTGGAAGGGCTGCCCCGCTTCAACGGCGGCCTGGTGGGCTATTTCGGCTACGACATCATCCGTTATATCGAACCGCGCCTGGGAGAGTGCCCCAATCCTGATCTGCTGGAGACCCCGGATATATTGCTGATGGTCTCAGATGAGGTGGTGGTATTCGATAACCTCAGCGGCCGCATGTACCTGATCGTGCACGTCGATCCATCTGTTGGTGGAACGATGGAGAGCGCGCAACGACGTATCCGTGAATTGATTCTGGCGATGCAGCAGGAGGCGCCCCGTGGCGGCTGTGAAGCCGGGCGGGAGATCAGCGAATCCGACTTCGTCTCAGGTTTTACCGAATCGGGTTTCAAGTCGGCGGTGGATCGCGTCAAGGAGTACATCCTCGAAGGCGACTGCATGCAGGCGGTGATCTCACAGCGGCTGTCGATCCCGTTTCAGGCGCCGCCGCTCGATCTTTATCGGGCGTTGCGAGGCCTGAATCCATCGCCCTATATGTATTTCCTCAACCTTGGTGATTTCCACATTGTCGGCTCCTCGCCGGAGATTCTCGCCCGGTTGGAGGATGGGGTGGTCACCGTGCGCCCGATCGCCGGCACTCGCCGCCGCGGTTATACCGAGGAGGAGGACAGGGCGCTGGAGGCCGAACTCCTGGCGGATCCCAAAGAGCTGGCCGAGCACCTGATGTTGATCGATCTGGGGCGTAACGATACCGGGCGGGTTGCCAAGATCGGTAGTGTGGAGCTGACCGACAAGATGATCGTGGAGCACTACTCCCATGTGATGCATATCGTCTCCAATGTCACCGGCGATCTGAAGGACGGCATGACCGCTATCGACGTGTTGCGGGCAACCTTCCCGGCAGGCACCGTGAGCGGCGCGCCGAAGATCCGGGCGATGGAGATCATCGACGAGATTGAGCCGGTGAAACGGGGGATCTACTCGGGCGCGGTGGGTTATCTGAGCTGGAACGGCAACATGGATACCGCCATCGCCATCCGTACGGCGGTGATCAAGGATAAGACGCTGCACATTCAGGCGGGTGCCGGTGTGGTGGCGGACTCCATTCCTAAACTGGAGTGGAAAGAGACCATGAATAAGGGACGAGCGGTGTTTCGTGCGGTTGCACTGGCGGAAGCGGGGCTGGATCGTCACGCCTGCGCGGAAGAGAGGGAGGTCTAATCATGTTGTTGATGATCGATAATTACGACTCCTTCACCTATAACCTGGTGCAGTATCTGGGAGAGCTGGGTGCCGACGTGCAGGTCCATCGCAACGACGAGATCAGCATTGATGAGATCGAGGCGCTGATGCCCGATCATATCGTCATCTCCCCCGGCCCTTGCACCCCTGCCGAAGCGGGTATCTCGGTGGAGGCGATCAAGGCCTTCGCCGGTCGCATCCCGCTGCTCGGCGTCTGTCTCGGACATCAGTCGATCGGCCAGGCTTTTGGGGGCAGGATCGTTCATGCCCGTGAGGTGATGCACGGCAAGACCTCCCCCATCCACCATGCGGACAGCGGTGTCTTTAGCGGGCTGGATAATCCCTTCGAGGCGACCCGCTACCACTCTTTGGTGATCGAGCAGGCGAGTCTGCCGGACTGCCTCGAGATTACTGCCTGGACCGAAAAAGCGGGTGAGATGGATGAGATCATGGGTGTGCGCCACAAGACACTGGACGTACAGGGCGTACAGTTTCACCCCGAGTCGATACTGACTCAGCATGGCCACGACATGCTGCGAAATTTTATCGAAGGCAAATAGCCTGGGGTCAGACTCCTAGGGAGGCGCAAATGGAAAAAAACCGCCTCAGGCCGCCGCTCCATCTGCTGATTGTCAACGCAATCGGCAGCCTTCTTTTTGGGTTGGGGCTGGCTGAATATCTCGACGCTGCCAGCCTGGTGCCTGCCACTTGGCGGTTCGAGCATTATGCGCTCGCCATGCTGTCGGTGGGGGCCGCAATGATGGTGCCTTTGACTATGTTTTTGGTCAGGGTGGCGTTGGCGCATGTGGCTGATCTGGAGAGCCGGCGCTAAATGGTCGATAGTTTTCACGACACAGGTGGGGCGGTTTGACTCCGGCCTTTCAGGTGCATCGGACAAAAGTTAAAGGGGGGAGTACCAATGGAGATGCAGAAGGCCATTAACAAGGTCCTGGCTCGTCAGGATCTCGACTCGGATGAGATGACGGGCGTCATGCGCACTATCATGACAGGTGGTGCCACTCCCGCGCAGATCGGCGGTTTCCTTATCGGTCTGCGTATGAAGGGGGAGACGGTGACGGAGATTGCCGCCGCTGCTTCGGTCATGCGTGAGCTCGCCAGCGGTGTCTCAGTCGGCGATCTGCCGAATACTGTGGATATTGTCGGTACAGGCGGAGATGCCTCCGGGACCTTCAACGTATCCACCGCCAGCATGTTCGTGGCGGCAGCAGCAGGCTGCCATGTCGCCAAGCATGGCAATCGGTCGGTCTCCAGCAAGTCGGGCAGTGCCGATGCACTCGAGGCTGCCGGTATTCGCCTGGACCTGACGCCTGAGCAGGTCGAGCAGTGTGTGCGGGAGGTGGGTGTGGGTTTTATGTTTGCGCCCGGCCACCACAGCGCGATGAAACACGCCATCGGTCCGCGCAAGGAGATGGGGGTGCGGACTGTTTTCAATGTGCTGGGTCCCCTGACCAATCCTGCCGGCGTGCCGAATCAACTGTTAGGGGTCTTCAGTGAAGAGCTGTTGCAGCCCCTGGCGGAAGTCCTGCAGAAGCTGGGCAGTCGCCACGTCATGGTGGTCCACTCCCGCGACGGTCTGGACGAGATCAGCATTGGTGACGCCACCGATGTGGCAGAACTGAAAGAGGGTCAGATCCGCCGCTATACCATTCAGCCGGAGGAGTTCGGCATCAGCCGCACGGCGATCAGTGAAATCACTGTGGAGGACGCGGCGCAGAGTATCGATGTGATTCGTGGTGTGCTGGAGGACCGGCCGGGTCCCGCCCGGGATATTGTGCAGCTCAATGCCGGTGCGGCCATCTATACTGCGGGGCTGGCCGACACGCTGATGGACGGTATCAACAGGGCGGACCAGGCGATAGCCAGTGGCGAAGCCCGCAGCAGGTTGGATAAGCTGGTGATCCTGACCCAGAGCTTTGAGTAACCCCTGTCTATGAGAGAAACACAGGGTGCAACCTGCGCACCATTGTGGCTCCCCAAAAGGTAATCTTAATGAATATTGTTGTCGTGGACAGCGGCCGTCTGGCGGGTGAGCCGGACTTCCCGGAAGTCGACTGCCCAAAATTTGGCTGGTTGCAATTTGTCGAACTTGACCCGGCCGGGTTAATTGAAGCCTGCTGGCGGGCGGATATCGTGGTCTCCGTCTCCACGCCGATCGACAAGGCGGTTTTGGATGAAGCCTTCAAGCTGCGACTGATCGTCGTTGCGGGGGAAGAGGCCGGGCATATCGATTTCAAAACCGCAGGTAGTCGTGGCATCGAGGTCTGCAATGCGCCGGGGTTGAATCCTGACGACCCCGCCCAGTCGCAGCAGATTTGTAATCAGGTGATTGCCAATATCGATGCCTTTCTGAAAGGCGATGTTTTGAACAGAGTGGTGCCGAATGAGGTCTGATGACAGAAGCTCAATGAGCGATACCCCGGACATACTCAAGAAAATCGTCCTGCGCAAACAGGAAGAGATCTCAGGTCGTCTGGTTCGCACGCCTTTGCAGCAGCTGCAGACGATGGCAGGTGAAGCCGATTCCTGTCGGGGTTTTGCAGACGCTATTGCCGCGAGGATTGCAACGGGCGGGGCAGGCGTCATTGCCGAGATCAAACGCGCCTCGCCCAGCAAAGGGTTGTTGCGGGAGGACTTTCGTCCTGCGGAGATCGCCCGGAGTTATGCAGAAGGCGGGGCGGCCTGCCTGTCGGTTCTGACCGATATCGATTTTTTTCAGGGCAGTGACGAGTATCTGAAACAGGCCCGCTCTGCCTGCGCCCTGCCAGTCATCCGCAAGGACTTTTTTATCGATCCCTATCAGGTCTACGAGGCGCGCGCCATGGGGGCCGACTGCATCCTGTTGATCGTGGCCTGTCTGGAAGATGGGCAGATGCAGGCACTTAATGACCTGGCCCATGAGTTGGGAATGGATGTGCTGATCGAAGTACACGATGAGCTGGAACTGGAGCGGGCGCTGAAGGTTGAAAACCGGCTGATCGGCATCAACAACCGCAACCTGCGCACTTTTGAGGTGAGCCTGGATACCAGTCTGCGTTTGTTGGAACGAATTCCCGATGATCGCATCCTGGTGACCGAAAGCGGGATCCACACCCGTGACGACGTGGCCCTGATGCGTTCAAACGGCGTGGACGCGTTTCTGGTGGGGGAGGCGTTTATGCGGGCCGAAAATCCTGGGGAGAAGTTGGCGGAACTTTTCTTTTAGGTAAAAGGCGAAAGGCGGCCGTGCCAATGGATGGGTCGAACTTTGTCGTTGCTGCCGCTAGAGGCTGAAGGATCGTAGGCCGGTTCAAGCGTAGCGGAACAGGCAACCCATATCGCTCTGCCAAAGTCTGGATGCCAGATCCGCTACGCTTGATCTGGCCTACCGGCTTGACACATGATTCAGGCAAATCTTCGATTTACCAGCCTTTTACCTGTCCCTATCTCGTCCCAAACACCACTATCGTCTTCCCCTTGACGCTGATAAGTTCCTGCACTTCCAGGTTCTTCAACACCCTTCCTGCCATCTCTCGTGAACAGCCGACAATGCGTCCGATCTCCTGGCGGGTGATACGGATCTGCATGCCGTCCGGATGGGTCATGGCGTCAGGCTCTTTGCAGAGGTCCAGCAGGGTACGGGCGATGCGCCCGGTAACGTCGAGAAACGCCAGATGTCCAACTTTGGCGCTGGTCTGTACCAGCCGCTCGGAGAGCTGGGCGCCCATGGCGTAGAGAATCTCTTTGGTGTAGTCGTGCAGGTCGCCATCGAACAGCTGTTCCAGGCGTTTGTAACTGATCTCGGCAATCTGACAAGGGGTGCGGGTGCGTACCATGACGCTGCGCTTTGGAGCGGGAATAAAGAGCCCCATCTCGCCGATGAATTCACCTTTATTGAGATAGGTGAGGATGATCTCCTTACCGTCGTCGTCTTCGATATAGACGGCAACCGAGCCTTCGATCAGGTAGTAGAGCACATCGGCGGGGTCACCAATATGGATGATCTCGGTGTTTTTTGGATAACGCCGGCGATGACAAAAGGAGAGGAATCGCTGAAGGTATTCCGGGTCCTGAGGTGGTGGTTGTATGATCGACATGATCTTTCTGCTCGACGTCCTGGTTAATGTTTCAATAGCTTAGTGGCAGCATAGGCGCCAACACAAGTTTAGCAAGTCCTGTTTGTTGTTGAAGGATAGCTGGTGTACCGTTCGATATCGATGATACGGACACTTAAATTCTCAAATGATTCATTGAATATGATATGAATGAAATTTCGGTTCGTCGAGGTTAATAGGTGACTGAACTGTAAATTTATTGTCGAAATGTAATATTTTTTCCGGAGTTGTGATGAAGGCACGGGTTAAATGGGTGCAGGACGCCACCATGCTGGGTGAATCGGGCAGTGGTCATGCGGTAGTGATGGATGGTCCGCCGGAGCATGGTGGACGCAATCTGGGAGTGCGGCCAATGGAGATGCTGCTGCTGGGCATGGGGGGGTGTACCGAATTCGATGTCCTCAGTATCCTGCGTAAATCCCGCCAACAGGTGACCGATTGCGTGGTGGAGCTCGAGGCGGAACGTTCCGAATCCGAGCCGAAGGTGTTTTCCCGCATTCATGCCCATTTTATCGTCACCGGTAAGGGGTTGAGCGAAAAGCATGTCTCCCGTGCAATCTCCCTGAGCGCCGAGAAATACTGTTCCGCCTCCATCATGCTTGGGCAGATGGCAGAGATTACCCACGACTATGAGATCCGTGATGCCTGAGACTGCGAGCTTCGATGCGCTCATCTCCGAATTCTACAAGGTTTGGTTCCGCTACCATCCCGCGGCGGCAATCTTCGCCGGTGTGCCTGGCTATGAAGGACTGTTGGCTGCCGATGGTGACGACGATGTCGGGGCGCTCTCCTCCTGGTTGAGCAATCTTCTGCTGGGACTGGAAGAGTTGTTGTTCGAGGCGCTTGATCCAGACCGGCAGCTCGATCTTCAATTGATTTTCGGGGCTGCGATGATAGAACACCGTATGCTGCTGGAGCAGGATTGGCGTCACCGCGACCCGGCCCGTTACCTGCCGTTGCGCCCCCTGCAGGAGTTAATGGTGCGCCAGCCGGCCTCCCTCTGTGAAGCGCTGCAAGGGATACTGGAACGCACCGGCAATTATCTGCGGGATGCGCGCACGCAGCTTGCGGAACTGCCGGAACTGGTCTCGACCCTTTGGTTGGCTGAGGCCTTGGAGATGTCGGAAGCAGGTCTTCCCTGGCTGCATCGGCTTCATGGCGAGCTGCCGCAGGCCCATCAATGTTGTGCTGAACAGGGGCGGCTGCAGGCGCTCGGTTCGAATGCGGCAGAGGTGATCGAGGATTTCCGTCAGTTTCTGATCAACGACCTGGTCCCCGAGGCCGCAGGTGGTTCCGATTGTGGCTCCGAGCAGGTGGACCGGTTACTGAATCATCGGCACCAGTTGTCCCTGACGGGAGAGCAGGCGTTGGCGCTGGCGCGACAGCAGCAGGCGCGTTATTTGCGCCATCTCGACGAGTTGGGGATAGACCAGGAGGCGCTGGGCGAACAGTATGTTTCCGAAGCTGACCTCTCCGGGGATGCCAGGTGTCAGGCCTATCGCGAAGAGAGTGCCAGGTTCAAGGCCTTTGTCGAAGCGCAGGATCTGCTTGAGCTGCCGTCGCAGCCGCTGGAGTTTCGGGTTACCGATGGCTGTTTCAGCCGCCCCGACTGCGGCAGCTATCTGCGCAGCGAGAGCGGGGGGATCCTGCTGATCCCGGACGAAAAACGGCAGTTGAAGGGTGGTGAAACCCTTTCGGCTATTCGCCTGCGCTGCCTCTATGCCGGCTGGACCGGGCGTCACTACCTTGCTTGGGCTGGTGGTGTGCAGGCCCATAGCCTGGTGCGGCAGATCAACCCATCCGCCGCTTTCAAGCGTGGTTGGGCGCACTACATCAGCTGGTTGCTGGAGGCGCGAGGTTTTTTTACCCGCGAGGATATGGTGCTGCTGGCTCGCCGTCGCCTCGCGTTGGCGGAGCAGGCACTGGACCGTTTGCAATCCCTGCTTGATCATCCCGTCCCCGGTTTGGCCGAGTCACGGCTGACCCATCTCTCCAGGCGGCCGACAGATGCCTTCATGGCGTTGATCGGCGTCGCAATGATCGAGCAGACAAGGGAAGTCGTACTGCGCCAGGAACCTGAGTTGTCGCTCAAGGCGTTTCACAGCCGGTTGTTGGCGCATGGCGCCGTCAGCCTGCCGCTGGTGGTAAAGCGCGTCTTTGGGGAGGCGGTTTGGGAAGAGGTGTCTGGGGCAGTTTTGGGGCAGGAGACAGGTGAAAGGTAAAAGGCTAAAGGCTAAAGGCTAAAGGAGGCAGTGCCACCTGATAGGCCAAGCTTCGTCGTTACTGTTGTGGGTGATTTGCCGGTTGGTTCAAGCACAGAGGAACCAGCAGCCCCCTATATCTGCCAAATACGGAACGCCCGATCCGCTGTGCTTGATCGGGCCTACACGCTTGTCGGCAATGGACTGTTTCCGGGCGAAGCTCAGGCTAGCCAATCCTTTCACCTTTTACCTTTAACCTTTTTTTAAAGATACCAAACCGATTTCGTCATCACCTTTGAGGTGAATTTCATCGCCTGTTTGACGGGTTCCGGTAGCTCGGCACCGCCCGCTTCGAGGGCGACGGTGGCGTGGTGGATCTCATCCTCTTTCATCTGTTCCAGGATGGCGCGGCTCTTTTCGTCCTGGGGCGGCAGGCGGTTCAGATGGTTGTTCAGGTGGGCTTCGACCTGATGTTCGGTCTCTGCAACGAAGCCGAGACTCCATTTGTCCCCTGCTAATCCTGCGGCAGCGCCCATGAGAAATGATCCGCCGTACCAGAATAGGTTGAGCAGGCTTTTGCGATTGTCCAGCTCCAGTAACCGTTTTTCGCACCAGGCGAGGTGGTCGTTCTCCTCCTGGGCTGCGCGTTCCATGCTTTCCCGCACATCCGGCAGCTTCGCAGTCAACGCCTGCCCCTGATAGAGCGCCTGGGCACAGACCTCGCCGGTGTGGTTGATGCGCATCAGACGGGCGGTTTCGTCCCGCTCCTGGTCGCTCATCTCTGACTCTGGGATGGTCTGTGCGGGGTTGCTGCGCTCGGTGACCTGGGGGCGCCCAAATAGGGTGCGCAGGACCTGGTCGATGCCGATCAGCAGATTGTCAGCTGGGCTGTAGTTTCTCTGTCTCATAGTGAAAAGATAAGCCTGTCTGACTTGTTGTTCAAGTCCAGTTGCCGTGTCAGCAGTTCAACGGGGTGCAGTACTTCGATATCGAGCCCGGCACGCTTGATCTGGGTGCGAAACTGCAGGGTGCAGCCGGTGCTGCTGGTGACCAGTATGTCGGCCTTTGTCTCTTTCAGCAGTGCGATCTTGTCCTTACCAAGCGACTGGGCGAGTGCTGGCTGGGTCAGTGGATAGCTGCCAGCGCCGCCACAGCAGATGGCGTTTTCCGGCAGCAGGAAGAGGATGACGCCGGGTATCCGCTGTAGCAGTGTCATGGGAGCGTCCTCTGATGCCGAGCATGGGCGGTGTACCGCCACCCTTGCCTTCAATGGGGTGAAATGAAAGGTCTCCGGCCAGGGTGTGTTGAGCAGAAACGCTGAAATCGTCTGCAGGCGTGGTGTGGACCGGGTCTGCTCCAGCAGCTCCTTGTGACAGGCTTCGGCGAGGGTGATGAGGGCCGTGGGTTTGGGTGAGGCGAACACGCCACTGTTTTGCTTGCTTAGCCGGTCGGCGGCTTGCGGGAAACCGTTGTGCCGATGCAGGGCGCCGCAGCAGACCTGTTGTTTGGGTACATTCACCGCAAAGCCCATGTGTGTGAGCAGGCGGATGGCCGCATCGATGACCGGACGGTCCACCTGGCTGGATATGCAACCGATAAAGAGTTGCACACTGCCGCCACCTGCCGTGACGGCAGGGGTGAGGCCAGAAAGTGGGGGTTGGTAAAGCGGCATTTCCGATGCCAGATCTGCCAGCTGTCTGAGCGGCTTTGATGGCACCTTTTTGAGCAGATGCAATACGCCGGTACGGGACAGCAGCGGCAGCAGACGGGTGGTTTGGCCGAAAAGTTTGCGTTCACTGAGCAGGTTCAGTAAAACCCGGCGCAGCGGCCTTTTGATACCCGCTGACTGCTGCAGCATGGCGTGGGCGGCGTCTATCAGTTCGCCATAGGAGACTCCCGAGGGACAGGCGGTTTCGCAGGCGCGGCAGTTGAGGCAGCGTGCCAGATGTAGCCGCAGAGTGGGTGTCGGTGACAGTTCACCACTGGCCAGTGCCTGCATCAGCGCGATTCGGCCCCGAGGTGAGTCCGCTTCATTCGCCAACTTGCGGTAGGTCGGGCAGTGAGGCAGACAGAGTCCACACTTGACGCAGCGGTCGGCTTCTTTCAGGAGTTGTTCAGGGGTCACGGATTGCAGCGGTATGGTAATCAGGGTTAGGGCAGGCACTATAATACCGGTTAATCGGATTGTAATCACAATGGCAGGCAGACATGGCCTACTATCGCCACCATCTTTTTTTCTGCACCAACCAGCGGGATGATGGCCGTAGCTGTTGCGCAAGGTTTGGTGCGGCAAAGATGCGGGGGTATCTGAAGGCGAAGGTCAAGGCACTGGGTCTGGCCGGTCCCGGTGGCATTCGCATCAACACGGCGGGTTGCCTGGATCGCTGCGACAAAGGGCCGGTGATCGTGGTCTACCCGGAAGCTGTCTGGTACACCTACATCGATAGCGAGGACCTCGATGAGATCCTGCAGCGCCACCTGATCGACGGTGAGGTGGTGGAGCGGTTGAGGATTCGCTGACTGACGCCACTTAAAATTGTACTGAGAACGTAGGCCCGATCAAGCGTAGCGGATCGGGCATTCGGGCTTTGATGAATGATTGAGGTTGCCGGTTCCGCTACGCTTGAACCGGCCTACAACTAAGGTGCTGCTGTACAGAAACAGACAAAGCTCTACAGCGCCTTGATCTTGGTCGCCCCACACCGTTTGCAACGATAGCGCGTGACCAGTCGCCCCTGTTTTACGTCGAATGACTGTTCATCCACCACTTCCCATTTGTGGAAACCCTCCCGGCACAATCCTTTGCCTTTGTGTTTCTCGCTGAGTTTGGGGCGTTTGAAAGGTAGAATGTCCGCCATCTTCTGAACTCCGACTGAATCGACTTCGATTATGCCCGATAACCGTCCTGTCTTTCATATTCTCGCCGTGGGTTGGGATCATCCCGCCTGGCAAGGCAGTTTCTATCCTGATGACCTGCCGGAGGATTGGCGGCTGACCTACTATGCCAATGAGGTGCCGGGCGTGCTGATGCCGATGGCGCTCTGGTGCAAGGCGGATGAGGCTCAGGTGGAGCGTTGGATTGATGATGTAGAAGAGGGGTTTCGCTTCTATCTTGCACTGGCGGGTGGAGGCGGAGACTGTGACCCCGTCGCTGTTGCTAATCTGTTGGGGGATAATCTCGGCGGCGTTGTTGTCGATCCTGTCGTGGAGACAACACGGACAGGTAATATTCCCCGGTTTACACTGGCGACGAAGGGGCAGCAGCTTTCCGAAAAGGTGTCTCCTGCCTACCGCGTGACGGCAGAAAGCCTGGGTGATCTGCGTGCACAGCGGGAGTTGCTGGAGTCGTTGGCAGGGCAGGTGCCGGAGGGTGCCGATGTACTGCTGTTCATCGAGGGCGAGCGGATGGATATGACGGTGTTGAACGATCTGCGTCAGCTGGCATTACTGCTGGGTCTTGCTTGACCCCACCACAGCCCACCGACACAATGGCGACTCTCATTCACGAAGGGATTGTATCTGGAAATGTCAGGCCACTCCGGCAGCGCTGAAACGCCGATCGTCAAAATACGCGGACTCCATTTTGCCCATGGCAGTCGGGTGATCTTCGATGGCATCGATATCGATATCCCTCGTGGCCGGGTAACGGCGATCATGGGGCCGAGCGGCACGGGCAAAACCACGCTGCTGAAACTGATCGGTGGCCAATTGCGGCCCGATGCCGGTTCTATCGAGGTGGATGGCATCGACGTGCACCGTCTCTCCCGGAGGGCGCTTTTCCAGCTGCGCATGCGCATGGGCATGCTATTTCAGAGTGGCGCGTTGCTCACCGATATCGATGTCTTTGAGAATGTCGCCTATCCCCTGCGGGAGCATACGGATCTGCCGGAGTCGATGATCCGCGTCCTGGTGCTGATGAAACTCGAAGCCGTGGGGCTGCGGGGCGCTCACGGTCTGATGCCGGCGGAACTCTCCGGCGGCATGGCGCGGCGGGTGGCGCTGGCGCGGGCTATTGCGCTGGACCCGATGATGGTGATGTATGACGAGCCCTTCACCGGTCAGGATCCGATCTCCATGGGGGTGCTGGCAAAGCTGATCCGGCGTCTCAACGACGCGGTGCAGATCACCAGTGTCATGGTCTCCCACGATGTGGAGGAGACGTCGGCCATCGCCGATCTGATCTATGTGATCTCAGGGGGTAAGGTGGTGGAACAGGGCACGCCGGATCAACTGTCGATATCCAAATCCGATCAGGTGCGCCAGTTCATGCGGGGGTTGCCGGACGGACCTATGAGGTTCCATTATGAGGCTCCGCCTCTGGTGGAGGAGCTGCTTGGATCCGGGAGGAGGCCCTGATGCTGGACGCGCTGGCCCGATTTGGCCGCCACGGCATGGCGGCGCTGGAGCGCTTCGGGCGTGCTCATCTGCTGTTCCTGCAGATAGTTTCCGGTATCACCAGTCTGCTGCCGCGCCCCGGATTGCTGGTCACGCAGACCTATTCCGTCGGCGTGCGCACCCTCGTTATCGTTACCGTTTCAGGCCTGTTTGTGGGCATGGTGCTGGCTCTGCAGGGCTACTACGTGCTCTCCCAGTTTGCAGCCGAGGACAGTCTCGGGGTGATGGTTGCGGCCTCGCTGGTGCGGGAGCTGGGACCGGTGGTGACCGCGCTGCTGTTCGCCGGCCGGGCCGGTTCCGCGCTGACCGCCGAGATCGGTCTGATGAAGGCCACTGAGCAACTCTCCGGGCTGGAGATGATGGCGGTGGACCCGGTGCGCCGTATCCTCACGCCGCGCTTCGTCGCCGGTCTGATCTCCATGCCTGTGTTGGCGGCCCTGTTCAGTGCCATCGGTGCTCTGGGCGGCTATTTTGTCGGGGTGGGACTGCTGGGTGTGGATGACGGTGCCTTCTGGAGTCAGATGCAGGCCAAGATCGACTGGAATGAGGATGTGATCAACGGGGTGATCAAGAGCCTGGTGTTCGGCCTGGTCTGCACCTGGATTGCCCTGTTTCAGGGGTACGATTCAGTACCGACCTCGGAAGGTGTGAGCCGGGCCACCACCCGTACCGTGGTCCATTCGGCACTGGCGGTGCTGGTGCTTGATTTTGTTTTGACGGCGATGATGTTTGGAGAGTGAATGATGAAAATTAGACAGGTCGAGATCGCCGTCGGCGCCTTTATGGCGGCGGGGCTGATTGCGCTTTTTTTTCTGGCCATGCAGGTGAGCAATCTGAGTGCCTTCACCACGGGTGAGGGTTACGAAGTCAGTGCGCGTTTCGACAATATCGGCGGTCTGAAGGTGCGTTCGCCGGTGGCGATGGCGGGGGTTCGTCTCGGCCGGGTGGTGGAAATTCGTTATGACCAGAGCAGTTACGAAGCGTTGGTGATCCTGCGTATTGAATCCCAATATGATCAGATTCCTGACGATACCTTTGCCAAGATCTATACTTCAGGATTATTGGGTGAGCAATATATCGGACTCGACCCCGGCGGCAGCGAAGAGATGTTGGCGGACGGCGGCGAGATCACCATGACCCAGTCCGCCCTGGTGCTGGAGGAGATTGTTGGTCAGTTTCTTTTCAGCAAGGCGGAAGAGAAGGGTCTTGAATAGGACGGGATCTGTGAGCGAGGCGACCATTTTTCGTGAGGACGCTTTCCACTTTCGGGTGGAGGGGGATTTGACCTTTTCCACTGCGCGGAGTCTGCTTGCCCAGTCGCAGGAGTTGTTCAACCCCTCTCAGGGGATCTCCATTGATCTTTCGCATACCAAGCGTACCGATAGCGCAGGTCTGGCGCTATTGCTGGAGTGGATGAAGTGTGCGCAGGATCATGGGGCGAGCCTGGAGGTCTCCGGCATGCCGCAGGCGCTGATTGCTATCGCAGGACTGTGTAATCTTGAAGATCTGCTGCTGACGGTGACCAAGACTCCTTGATGGCGTGTCGGCTGACGTGGACCAGTCCCCGATTTTTCTCACCCTCTTCCTGATATTTTCCGGTGCGGCGGTGCTGGCCACAGCCGCCCTGTTGGTGCGTCAGGCGCTGCTGATTTCGTATATCGTACTGGGCGCGCTGTTCGGTCCCTGGGGGCTGCACCTTATCGACGACCCGGAGACAGTGAAGGAGATAGCCCATATCGGCATCATCTTCCTGTTGTTTCTGCTTGGTCTGGACCTGCAGCCGAAAGAGCTGCTGGGCATGGTGCGCAAGACCACGCTGGTTACGCTCATCAGCTCCCTCATTTTTGCATTCATCGGTGCGGTTCTGGCCTTTTCGTTCGGTTTCGACCCGATCGAGTGTCTCGTGATCGGTGGGGCCGTGACCTTCTCCAGCACCATTATCGGCCTGAAATTGCTGCCGACCACGGTGCTGCATCATCAACGCACCGGTGAGATCATCGTCAGCATCCTGTTGTTACAGGATCTACTGGCGATTGCCATGCTGCTGATGTTGCAGGGCGGCAGCAGCGAGATGAACCGGATGCTGCATATCGTCATGCTGTTGCTGGCACTGCCGTTGATGGTTGGCGGCGGCTGGCTGGTTGCCCGGTTTATGCTCATACCTTTGATTCGGCGCTTCAGCAAGATCAAGGAGTATATCTTCCTGATGGCGATAGGCTGGTGTCTGGCTATGGCTGAATTGGCAGGGGTGCTGGGGTTGTCGCATGAGATCGGCGCCTTCATTGCCGGCATCTCGCTGGCGACCAGTCCAATAGCGATCTATATCGCTGAAAGCCTGAAGCCGCTCCGGGATTTTTTTCTGATTCTCTTCTTTTTCTCTCTTGGGGCCGGTTTCAATCTGGAGATGTTGCCTGCAGTGGTGTTGCCTGCGCTACTGTTGGCGGGGCTGCTGCTGTTGATCAAACCCTGGGTCTTTCGTCGTCTGCTCTATCATGCCGGCGAGGATAACGAGCGTAGTCGCGAAGTGGGCTTCCGCCTGGGGCAACTCAGTGAATTCTCCCTGCTGGTCGCGGTTCTGGCCTATGATCTGGGGGAGATCGGGGCAGAGGCTTCATATCTGATTCAGCTCAGCACCCTGTTTACTTTTCTGGTGTCGACCTATTTCATAGTGCTGCGATTTTATACGCCGATGGCTATTTCAGACCGCCTGCGGCGGGATTGATGAATTTGATAGGGATGGGAAATTGAATGTGGGAGATCGTCGAACAGATCGACATCATATTAGGCCTGATCGCAGTGGCGCTGAGCCTGATATTTTGGTCTAGAAAAAAATCTGCCGACTGGCGGAACAAGAAGAACCGGGGTTATGTGGAGACAGATACCAGAAAAGGTCAGATAGGGCTTTCCGTGCCGGACTGTTTTAATGATAGGTACAGATCAAGGATGGCTGTGAATGAAAGCGACATGGATAGGGTTTTGAAGTTAAGACTTGCCTCTTTTAACGGTAAGGTGATTGTGTCAGACGATGCCTATTGGGCTTGCCAGCGTCTTAATGCCTATGCCATGAAAATCGTTTTCGATTTCACCGGGACACCAATAGGGTATTGGGGGTTGGTGCCGGTGACAGAGAAGACCTACCGCAGCTTTCTCGACAATCAGACCACCCATGAAGAGATTCTGACCCGGGATGCGCTGAGCTGGAAATCAATTGATCGGGACAATGTCTATCTCTATATCATCGGTGTTGCGGTGCCGCCGAAGGGTGAAAAGCGGCATGATGAGGACCATCGAAATTCCAGTAAGGTGTTGGGTGACCTGGCGGAATTTGTTCTTTTTCTCCTGTCCCGGCTGAATGTGAAGGGGGTATTTGTCTACCCCAGTACGCTGGATGGACTCAGTACGCTGAAACACTTCAAGTCACTCAGCATAGGGGTAAATATTGGTGGCAATGAAAAACAGCCCCTGCATTTTGTTGAACAACAACATATCGATCTGTTAAGAAGAGAGCTTGAAGGCCTCCTGCCGAAGATCAAAAGCCTGCCCGTCTGGGATGAAGAGGATAAAAACAGTTTTCTGCAGCTGCTTGGGTCGACTCAGTCGGGATGATGGAAGCGACATTGTCCGGAGACTTTCAGGGTGGAGAGGGATCTGATTTCTGAACTGAAATGCTCCGATCTCCCGTTTTGCCGTGAATTTCGTTATCATGCACGGTTTTTCCGCATAACCGAAAAATCCGGTAACCGAGTCGATGGATAAACTGATCATCAATGGTGGAGGTCCCCTGGACGGTGAAGTCCGTATCGCAGGGGCCAAGAACGCGGCGCTGCCCATTTTGGCTGCGACGCTGCTGGCCGATGGGCCGATGAGCGTCGGCAATGTACCGCATCTGCACGATATCACCACCACAATGGAACTGCTGGGCGGTATGGGCATCACCCTGGTGGTGGATGAGAAGATGAGTATCGAGGTCGATACGAGCACCATCAAGGAGTTCTATGCGCCTTACGAGTTGGTTAAGACCATGCGCGCTTCGATCCTGGTGCTGGGTCCCATGCTCAGTCGCTTTGGCCAGGCCGATGTCTCTCTGCCGGGAGGCTGCGCCATTGGATCCCGCCCGGTAAATCTGCATATCGACGGACTGCGGGCCATGGGTGCCGACATCGATGTCGAAGGAGGCTATATCCGTGCTCGGGCGAAACGCCTGCATGGGGCGCGTATCGTCATGGACATGGTTTCCGTAACCGGTACGGAGAACCTGATGATGGCAGCGGCGCTGGCCGACGGCATCTCGCTGATCGAAAATGCCGCGCGGGAACCCGAAGTGGTGGATCTGGCGGACTGTCTGAACAAGATGGGCGCCAAGGTGAGCGGTGCAGGCACCTCCACCATCACTATTGAGGGTGTGGAGAAGCTCATCGGCACGCATTACGATGTGCTACCGGATCGAATTGAAACCGGCACCTATCTGGTGGCTGCAGCGATGACCGGCGGGCGGGTGAAGGTGCGGGATACCTGTCCCGATCTGCTGGATGCAGTGACTCATAAGCTGCGCGAGGCGGGTGCTGATATTGAGGCTGGCAAGGACTGGATGACGCTGGATATGCAAGGCCGGCGGCCCAAGGCGGTGGATGTGCATACCGCCCCCTATCCCGCGTTCCCCACCGATATGCAGGCCCAGTTCACCGCGTTGAATTCTGTGGCAGAAGGGGTGGGGATTGTCACCGAAACCGTTTTCGAGAATCGTTTCATGCATGTGCAGGAGCTGCAGCGCATGGGTGCCCGGATTCGCCTTGAGGGCAATACGGCCATCTGCACCGGGGTGGAACGCCTGACCGGTGCGCCTGTGATGGCTACCGATCTGCGCGCTTCCGCCAGTCTGGTGCTGGCAGCGCTGGTGGCGGATGGCGAGACGCTGGTGGATCGTATCTACCATATCGATCGCGGTTACCAGAATATTGAAGAGAAACTCTCCGGACTGGGCGGCAAGATCCGGCGCATACCCAGTTGATGGTGCCAGGAAACGAAAATGAAAAGCATGAAATTTGACGTACCTGTCACTATCGCCCTATCCAAGGGGCGCATCTTCAAACAGAGTCTGCCCTTGCTGGCGTATGCCGGTATTGAGCCGCTGGACGATCCGGAGACCAGCCGCAAGCTGATTCTGGACACCAATCACGAAAAGGTGAAACTGGTGATTATCCGCGCCACCGACGTGCCGACCTATGTCCAGTACGGGGCGGCTGACCTGGGTGTGGCCGGCAAGGATGTCCTGCTGGAGCATGGTGGTGAGGGGCTCTATGAACCCCTCGATCTGAAGATTGCCCGCTGTCGTATGATGACTGCCGGTTTCAAGGACGCAGTGGCCGACAGGCCTGGACGCCTGCGAGTCGCCACCAAATATGTGAAGAGCGCCCAGCGCTACTACGCCTCGTTGGGACAGCAGGTGGAGATCATAAAACTCTATGGCTCCATGGAGCTTGCGCCCATCGTCGGGCTGGCGGACCTGATCGTCGATCTGGTTGAGAGCGGCAACACCCTGAAGGCCAATGGACTGGTGCCGCTGGAACATATCGCCGACATCAGCTCCCGCTTGATCATCAACAAGGCCGCCTGGAAGATGAAGCACGCCACGATGATGTCGTTGAAAGAGGCGATGGCTGAGGTGGTGGAGCAGAATCAGGGGTGATTCCAATCTCTGTAGATCAGGACGTTCCTGAATGATATGTCGTACTGCGTTGCCGGTTCCGCTACGCTTGAGCCGGCCTGCTTCTTTGTGATCCGAATAAATATGTGGGGATCAAATCCATGACCGACATTCGCATACTGAACACCGCCGATGAGGGTTTCCAGTCGCAGCTGGATGCGTTGCTGGCCTGGGAGTCGGTATCCGACAAGGCGGTGAACGACACCGTGAATAATATTATCGACGAGATTCGTGGGCGGGGTGATGCGGCACTAGTCGATTTTACCAACCGCTTCGACCGCTGGCAGGCTGAGCGCGCGGCAGATCTGGAGGTCTCGCTGGAACGGCTTGAACAGGCCTGGCAACGGATCCCGCAGTCGCAGCAGCAGGCGCTGAATGTTGCCGCAGGCCGGGTGCGTGCCTACGCCGAACACCAGAAGATGGAGTCTTGGTCCTACACCGAGGCGGACGGCACACTGTTGGGTCAGCAGGTGACTTCGCTGGATCGGGTCGGGCTCTATGTGCCCGGTGGCAAGGCGGCCTATCCCTCCTCGGTGCTGATGAACGCCATCCCCGCCAAGGTGGCCGGTGTGCCGGAGTTGATCATGGTGGTGCCGACGCCGGGTGGAGAGCTGAATGAACTGGTGTTGGCGGCGGCCCACGTCTCCGGTGTGGACAGGGTCTTCGCCGTCGGCGGCGCCCAGGCAGTGGCTGCCCTGGCCTTCGGTACGGAGTCGGTGCCGCCGGTGGATAAGATTGTCGGCCCAGGAAACATCTATGTCGCTACCGCCAAACGGGCGGTATTCGGCCAGGTCGGCATCGATATTGTGGCCGGGCCTTCTGAAATTCTGGTGGTCTGCGACGGCAAAACCGATCCTGACTGGATCGCCATGGATCTATTCTCCCAGGCGGAACACGATGAGGATGCCCAGTCGATCCTGGTCTGCCCGGATGCCGACTATATCGCCCAAGTGGCGGCGAGCATCGACAAACTTTTGCCCACCATGGAGCGCCGGGAGATCATCGCCACCGCACTGCGGGTGCGTGGCGCGCTGATCCGGACTCGTGATATGGATGAGGCGGTGGAGGTGGCGAATTTCATCGCGCCTGAACATCTTGAGTTGTCGGTGGAGGATCCGGAAGCGATGGCAAAGCGGATCCGCCATGCCGGGGCGATCTTCATGGGGCGCTATACCGCCGAGGCGATGGGTGACTACTGTGCCGGTCCCAACCATGTGCTTCCCACTTCCCGCACGGCGCGCTTCTCCTCGCCCTTGGGTGTGTATGACTTTCAGAAGCGCTCCAGCCTGATCATGGCTTCTGCGGAAGGCGCCACGACCATGGCGGAGACTGCCTCGGTGCTGGCCCGTGGAGAAGGTCTCACGGCCCATGCCCGCTCCGCAGAGTATCGCGGGAAAACATGATGGTATCGGTGGTCACTCGTTCGGTGATTACCTGTCCACAGTGCGGGCATCGTACCGAAGAGGAGATGCCGACTGACGCCTGTCAGTGGTACTACGAATGCGCCGGTTGCGGTGAACTGCTGCGGCCAAAGCCGGGGGATTGCTGTGTCTTCTGCTCCTACGGCAGTGTGCCCTGTCCGCCGGTTCAGCAAGAGGGCGGTTGCTGTGGAGCTGGATCCTAGAGGGCCCGCGCCGGAGAAAATCCACTACTGCTGAACATCTCGACAGGGTAAGCGATGAGCGATAACGAAAAACTGAACCAGTGGGTGCGCCCCGAGATCCGTGCTCTCTCCGCCTATCATGTGCCGGACCCCGGTGACATGATCAAGCTCGATGCCATGGAGAATCCCTACACCTGGCCGGATGAGTTGCGCCGTGAGTGGCTTGACCTGCTGACGGGGGTGGATGTAAATCGATACCCCGACCCTCAGGCCGCCGACCTGAAGGCGCGATTGCGGGTCTCGATGTCGGTTCCCGAAGATGCGGAGATCATCCTCGGCAACGGTTCCGATGAGCTGATCCAGATGCTGGCGATGAGTGTTGCAGCCCCCGGCCGGACAGTGTTGTCGGTGGATCCCGGTTTTGTCATGTACCGCATGATCGCCACCTTCTGTGGAATGCGTTATGCCGGGGTGCCGCTCAACGGGGGTGACTTCAGTCTCGATCTGGAAACCCTGCTGGCGGCTATCGAAAAAGAGCAGCCGGCGCTGATCTTTCTTGCCTATCCGAACAATCCTACCGGCAACCTGTTTGCCAAAAACGCCATCCAGGATGTTATCGAGGCGGCCCCCGGTCTGGTGGTGATCGACGAGGCCTACGCACCTTTTACCGATGAGAGTTTCATGGGTCGCTTGGGCGAGTTCGACAATCTTCTGGTAATGCGCACTGTCTCCAAGATGGGGTTGGCGGGTCTGCGGCTGGGATTGCTGGCAGGTCCGGCAGACTGGTTGGGAGAGGTGGAAAAGACTCGTCTGCCCTACAACATCAATGTGCTGACCCAGGTCAGTGCTGACTTTGCCTTGGCCCACCAGCCGGTGTTCGATGAGCAGACCTATGCCGTCCGTGAGGCGCGTGGGCAGCTGTTTGCCGAACTCGAAAGAGTGGTGGGTGTGACCCCCTATCCATCCGACGCCAACTTCATCCTGCTGCGCGTTCCGCAGGGCAGGGCGCTCTCCCTGTTTGAGGATCTGAAGGGGAAAGGCGTGTTGGTTAAGAATCTGCATGGTGCCCACCCGCTATTGGAGGACTGTCTGCGGGTCACCGTGGGGACACCGGGTGAAAACTCGGCCTTTCTTTCTGCGATTTCCGCTTTACTTTGACGTATATCATTTGAAGCTTCCTTAGGCTGAAGTAGTTTCCCTTGGTCGCATAAGGGATTGCCCGAGATGACGTCCCTCATCCGGCCAAAAAAGAATAACTCCTGAAGTCCGTAGTTTGGTGGAGCCTCAAATGAAAAAATATGTCCTATCGCTTGCTCTATTGGTGAGTGTTTCTCTCTCAGTACCTGTTGAAGCGACCAACGGTTACTGGACCCACGGTTATGGGCCAAAATCAAAATCGATGGCCGGTGCCTGCGTTGCAATGGCCTTTGGCGCCATGTGCGCGGCGAGCAATCCGGCCTCCCTGGCGGTGGTCGGTAACCGCATTGAAGTGGGTGCCTCACTGTTCGCCCCAAAACGGGGTTATACCGCTGACGCCAACCTCCCGCCGGGAATGGCGCCCATTGAGCCGGGCAAGGTTGAAAGTGAAAACGATCTCTTTCTTATTCCCTATTTCGCAGCCAACTATATGTTGGATGAAGTCAGCTCCATCGGTATTGCCATCGGTGGCAATGGCGGAATGAATACCGAGTATGACAGAGCGGTGTTTGCACGTTTCAATCCGACGGGTGATCCCCAGTTTGATGCATCGAGCCCGACCGGCATCGATCTGAAGCAGATGTTTATCGGCGTCAGTTATTCGCGTTTGCTGAATGAGCAGCACTCGATCGGTATCACGCCGATCATTTCGATTCAGTCGTTTTCGGCTACCGGGCTGGAGCCCTTTAAGCTGATGTCTGAATCGCCTGATAGCGTTACCGATAATGGCACCGATGTCTCTTACGGCGGCGGGCTTCGAGTGGGCTGGCTGTGGCAATACAACGACCTGTTGAAGATTGGCGCCTCCTACCAGACCAAGATGTGGATGAGCGATTTTGACAAATACAAAGGTCTGTTTGCGGAACAGGGCAACTTTGATATTCCCGCCAATTTTGATC
Source organism: Chromatiales bacterium (assembly GCA_036784775.1). GTDB lineage: Bacteria > Pseudomonadota > Gammaproteobacteria > Chromatiales > Chromatiaceae > QGON01. The sequence goes on from JAMJIN010000021.1 coordinate 30,035, forward strand.
TGGGATTCTCCTATATATTTTCTTGATTAGCACGAATGTTCAGCAAGCCGCAGCCATGTCTCGGGACGTGGTGAAGTCGTTGCAGCAGCCCGAAGCAAACGAGGTAGCATGGCTCTGAGG
>JAMJIN010000558.1:0-1130 GCA_036784775.1 Chromatiales bacterium
TCAGCCAGCGGTTTAATACCGTGAGCTGTGACATGATGGCCCAGGAAATCGACCGCATCGATGCCAAAAGTGCACTTGGTGGTGTTTACCACGAGTCCATGAGCAGTCAATCTCTCGAACAACTGGCGAAGGTGTTGTTGATGTTCAGTCGCAGATGAACTGGCGACCAAAATGTCATCGAGGTAGACAAACACAAAGTCGATGCCTTGGAGTACATTGTCCATAAGACGTTGAAAGGATTGAGCTGAATTTCGCAATCCGAACGGCATTCGAACAAATTCGAAAAGTCCAAAAGGAGTGATGATTGCCGTTTGATGTATGTCGTCAGGAGCTACAGGTATCTGGTGGTACCCTTTTACAAGGTCGATCTTTGAGAAGATCATTTTGCCATCTAGCTGTGCAGCAAAGTCTTGTATGTGTGGTATAGGGTAACGGTCCGGAATGGTAACGTCATTCAGGCGCCTATAGTCACCATACGGTCGCCAGATTTCTTAGGCACCATATGAAGTGGTGATGCCCATGTACTGGATGATTGTCGCACGATGCCTAGCTTCTCCATGTTTTCAATTTCACGTCGGGCGATTGTGAGTTTCTCCGGAGACAGTCGGCGAGTGCACGGGTGGGCCTTTCGTCATGATGAAATGTTCCACTCCGTGCTTGACTTCTGCTGCGGAGAAATTTGGAGTAGACAAGGTTGGAAATTCGGCCATCAGTTGCACATACTGATTATTGGAAGAAGCTAGAGAGTGAAGTCCGAGCGTTGTAGCCTTCGTGTGACGTACAGGTACACTGACGTACGTGTCAATGTCGAATAGGCGTCGCCCGTGGATGTCGATGGCGATGCGTTGGTTTCGAAAGAAGTCAGCACCAAGTATAGGCTGTGCGACATCGGCGAGTGTAAAAGTCCAACGCATTTTCCGAAAACCGAGGTTCAGTGGAATAGTTTTCGTGCCGTAAGTCGTAATTTTCGTTAAGTTTGCAGCAACGAGATATTCACCTCGTTGTCGTTCCCGTCGATCATGTGACATGGCGGGAAAAACGCTGACGTCTGCTCCCGAATCGACAAGGAAGCGATGGCCAACATAACGGTCCCAAACGTATAGGACGCGGCTCGGTAAACCAGTTGCACT
>JAMJIN010000340.1:0-2096 GCA_036784775.1 Chromatiales bacterium
CTCCAGTACTCGTGTGTCTTGATGTGCCTTTTGCGGAGTGCGTCTTCGCGGGCACGTAGCGTGTCGCGCCAGGTGTCGTGGGGGAGATACTTGCCGGGGATCACCGGGATGAAGTCACGTATCATGCGACCAAATACGCACATTGCTGGTGATATCTTAGTGTCTGGGTCTGGCGTGTTGCGGTATTGTAAGACCGCTCGCTGTACTGCGTCTGTGTCCAGATCGCCCTTCCCGCCAGTGTTGTCCGTTATCAAGCGCTTCATTGTCTTAACGGCGACCTCCGCGCGGCAATTGCTGTGGGGGAAGGCGACTGAGGACAGCCGATGATTCACGCCCCACGTACGTAGGAACTGGCGGGTGTCAGTCGATGTGTATTCTGGACCGCCGTCTGATGCAAGCTCCTCCGGTGTCCCGTAGGTCACGAATGTCTGTCTCAGAATGTTAACCAGGCCAGCCCCGCCCGCCGATGCCTTCGCGATGATGGGCCAATTCGAGTAGCGATCGACAACTACTACGTAGTGCACGCCCTTGTACGAGAAGAAGTCAGAGCATATCGCCTGGAACGGGTAGACGGGCAATATGGGCCGGGTGGGCGGTGCGGCTGGCTGGGACGGGGCCATACGATGGCAGTGTTCGCATTCGTTGCGGACCTTGGCGATGTCCTCTGTCATACCGGGCCAGAATATCGATGTTTCCGCTCTTGCCGTCATCATAGACACGCCCTGGTGTGCCGCGTGGAGGGCGGCCAGCACGGCGTGGCGTAGCGCGGGTGGGATGATGATGCGATCCTTATAGATGGCTACACCGTCGGTTGTCGACAGCTCATGTCGGTACTGGTGAAACTGTCGGATGGGCACTGGCATCTCGCTCCGAGTCATCGGCATGCCGTCCTCGATCAGTTCAGTGAGTAGGTGCATATCGGGGTTGCTCGCGGTGGCCTCTCTCACGCGATCCCATGTCACCGACCCCAGTATCCCGGTGGCGTCACGGAATGTCAGTAGTTCTGAATCAGCGTCATCTGGTTCGTGCGTCCTAATCAAAAGCAGCGCGTCAGGATGAGTGTGGCCCCATAGGGTATCCGCTAGTGATGCGTGATCGTCCGGGAGGTCCGTCTTCACCGGGCGTCCCGTAGGGCGGCGTGACATTGCGTCGGCTGCCTTGTTTCTCATACCCGGCACGTGGGTAACACGGAAGCGGTATCGCAGTGTTTTCTCTTTCAAGTTACGTAGGCGTGAGTTTGGTATATCCTCCAGGGAGCGATCGCCGAAGATCTTCAAGAGTGGCTTGTGATCGACCGCGATGATGAGATCCTGGCAACCAAGCACGAAGTAGCGTGCTTTATCCAGTGCATCGGCGACTGCCAGCGCCTCGCCTTCAATCGGGGCGTAGCGCGATTCCGCCGCGTGTGTAAATCGGCTACCGACCAGGGTCACTTTCCAGCCGCCGTTGCAGCAAAACGGTTTCACCGGCGTGCAATCACAGTGCTTCTGTAGTAGCCAGAATCCGATTCCGGTTTTCGACCAGTCGGTGGCGATGCAGGTCGGCTTGCTCTTGTCAAATATCCTGACGCCGTTCTCGATTTCCTGGACGATGTGCTCCTTCGACTCATCGAATATCTCCTGAAGCTCAGTGTTCCATCGAAATTGTTGGCCCGCTTTCAGGAGTGCGCGGAACGGTAGCATTCGTTCCGCCATGCTGAAGGCGTACGAGACCTGGTTCACGAGACCGAACCATGAGCGGATGTCGTGAATGTTACGTGGCACGGGGAAGTTCAGGATTGCATCAGAATACTTCGGGCTGGGTAGTACGCTGTCCATTGTGATGGTGAATCCCGCGAATTCCACGACGGGGCTGCTAAAGATGAATTTCCCCGGGTTCAGGGTTATGCCATTCCGACCGCACACGTCAAGCCATTGCACGGCCTGGTGGAAGCTGTCGGCGATACTATCCGACCAGAGCAGAGCGTCGTCGATGCATTTCGTGTGCTCGCCTATTTCCGAGACGATCTCGTCGTATCGGCGAGTGTAGCCGTCGCCCGACGCGCGATACCCCTGTGGAGCGACACAGTAGCGGTAACGTCCCCACGGCGTGATGAA
>JAMJIN010000559.1:0-1130 GCA_036784775.1 Chromatiales bacterium
TAAGGCGAATATCCTGCTACAGAAATGTCAGTCCGTCTTCAGCAAGCGTGACAGTTCGCCACTCCTTGAGTTGAACGGTGTGCCGTTCCCCATTCTCGACAGTCTCACCATCACGACAGAAGGAGTCGCTAAGCTGCTCAGAAACCTCAACCCTGCCAAGGCATCAGGCCCAGACAACATTCCAAATCTGGTCATGAAAACTTGCGCCGATGCTATTACCCCCTCACCCGCAGCAATCTACAACACATCGATTGAGACAGGGCAACTCCCAGCGGACTGGTTGAGTGCAAACGTTTCCCCTGTGTTTAAGAAGGGTGACAGGAACAAAGCAGATAACTACCGCCCAGTCTCCTTGACATCAGTGGTGTGTAAGCTATTTGAGCATATCGTCTGTCGCCGCCTCCACAACCACTTCGACAAGCACAGTATCGACAAGCCGAAACCACGGATTCAGGAAAGGCCACTCAGGCGAAACACATCTGCTCACCTCCATGCAGGACATCCTCTCATCACATGACACTGGCCACCAAAACGACATCGTCATTCTGGATTTTAGCAAGGCCTTCAAAACAGTACCACACAGCAGGGGTTACTCCACAACTTGGACCACTATGGCGTGCACGGCACTGCCCACACCTGGCTGACTAACTTCTTGACCAAACACATGATGAGAGTGGTCATGGAGGAGATGCCTCCAACGAGGTGGGAGTAGAGTCCGGCGTCCCCCAGTGCACAGTGTTTGGCCCATTACTTTTCCTGTGCCACATCAATGATCTGCCGGACACCGTGAAATCCACAGTACGACTCTTCGCGGATGACTGCCTGCTCTATCGGAAGGTCCACTCCTTTCAGGATCACCTCACCCTGCAGTCCGACCTCAAGAGCCTCGTGGAATGGGCCCGATGGGGATGCGCTTCAACGTGCAGAAGTGCTACGTCCTCTCCACCAAACCCAGATCACACTTCTACTATAGCCTCGGGGGCACCATTCTCAAACATTTAGAGCAAAACCCCTACCTCGGCATCCAGATCTCTGCCGACCTGAAGTGGTCAACACACATGACCGACCTGGGCAAGAAAGCTGGATCAACGCTGGGCTTCCTACGCCGGCATGTCCGGGACTGCCCTCAG
>JAMJIN010000560.1:0-1129 GCA_036784775.1 Chromatiales bacterium
CACCTGTTGTGACATCAGCCGTGGTTGAGGTCGTGTCATCAGCTATGGTCATGTCATCAGTGATGGTCGTGTCATCAGTAGTGATCGTGTCTTCAGTAGTGGTCGTGTCATCAATGGTGGTCGTGTCATCAGTGGTGGTCGTGTCATCAGTGGTGGTCGTAGCATCAGCGATGGCTTTGTCATCAGTGATGGTCGTGTCAACACTGGTTGCACGAACGTTGCACAGGTTGATGTTTGTTGCTGTCCAACCCTCTTTGCTCTTTGCTGGAACATAATGTTGGAGTAGCAACATTGAGAGAAGCAAGATGGTTCTCTCATGTAGATATGGCCTCCACTTGGGACCATAGCGTGAACGGTCACATAATGGACGTGAATGAATTCTGGAAGGATGGCCTTCAGCGGCGGTTGAAGCGTCTGCAGGAATGCCGCGGTCGTCGCCATTGTGTCCCTTTTGCTCTGTGATGCCAACTATGCTCTGATGTTGAAGGGCTCCGTTTCCATCCCTGTAATGTGTAATCACGGGCTGAATGATTACCTGGTGTTTGCCGTAACAGACGGAGCTCACTTCATTGACATAACAACATGCATAGTTCTCTGCATAGTCCATTTGAATTGTGCATTATTGTAGGAGCTTCACGACCGTGCGGAGTCTACGTATCTCTGCATATTGTGCGTGAACACGTCTTGAGTGTTCACGAAGGTTCGCAAGGTCGCCAGTGAATTCCTGAGAGAACACATCCTTCGATGAGATCATCTCGATGAGCTTCACTTTCTTGATGGGTTTTTCACTGCCCGTCAGTTTTCATCCAGTGTCGAAAGGTGGTGGTAATTTCTGAACGACACGGTATACTTCTCCATCGCTCATAGCCAGCACAATGTCACGTGATTTGGGTAATTATTTGATCACCATAAGCCGCAGAGCCATATTCGCTTGCCTTTGGCAGAGGCATTGCCTCTGTTGAGTCAACTGGGTCAGTTTCACCTGCAATGGGCAATTATTGTAGAACTGCGCTTTGCTGGTTGAACTTGCCCGATTTTCCAGCATTTACTTTTCGTAAAGAGTGTCCCTGGTGTCAGTCAGGCCGTAGCGCTTTTTGCTCATGCTTCATTGTCGTTGTATAGAAAGGAT
>JAMJIN010000561.1:0-1129 GCA_036784775.1 Chromatiales bacterium
AAACTTTTCCCGGCCCGCTTACGGGTCAGGAGAGGGTGAGATCTTGAGGAACCGGTTGGCAACTGATTAATAAACTTCTAGGCACGGGGAAGAGAGCCACACAACCTCCCTGAAGAAAACCCATTACTCACAATTGAAATTCTGCCCCCAACGCTAGGCTATATGTCTACATAAACATCCTGGATTTTCTTAATAGTAAAATTATTATCACTATTATATCTATATTAGCCGCGTAACGAAGGCAATGACTTTACAATGGTCGACAGTGTCAAATGCAGTCGACAGGTCAAGCTGACAGGTCAAGCTGACAGGTCAAGCAGCACAAGAATAGTGACTTAGATTATCCATTGCTTTCAAGATGTCGTTCTGCACGCATAATAAAGCCGTCTCAACGCTGTGATTAGGTTTGTATGCACTCTGACAGGGTTTGCTGAGATTGTTCTCTGACAAGTGAGCCGACAGTCTCGCTGCGACAACACGTTCTATTGTGTTAAATAAATAGGGCAGATTCGACACGGGGCTGTAGTTATTCAGAACCGATTTGTCCAAGTCCGGTTTTTTTTTCAGTAGTGGCCTGACGTGCGCTTTCTTCAGATGAGCTGGTAAAGACGCCCCGTAATGTCTAGCGTCGTCGCGACGGACACCGAACACGCCAAACTATGCACTACGTGGGTCAAATAGGCATAATAGTTTGAGTAGACGAAGCGCTCCTTTGCGTCACAACTAAAGTTTATGGATTTTTTAAGTAGTGCTAAGAGCGTGATGCAAGAACGCCGCCGCGATGGGATCGCCTTGGAACACGCACACGGGTCCGTGGATGGCGAGCGCATCGTACGGCGCTCGCTCGGACGGGCGTTAACCTCAACAACAGATTGACGGACGGCGGCTCGTCGAAGGGGGTTGCGGCGCCGTTGTAGGTCAGCCCGTCGAGAACGTTTTGAGGCGCTCCGCGTAGACGCCGGCAGACAGCGGTTCTGCTGAGGCGCGGCGTAGGCCTCGACGTCCGCGGTTAGATGTCGTAGCACGGGCGCGGTCAGTTCGACGGAGCCGACCGACTCTAAGAGACCGAGCAGGACGTCCTGGTTGACGTAGGTTTCGCAACGTTTATAGTAAAGTAACAGAATCCGGC
>JAMJIN010000204.1:0-6150 GCA_036784775.1 Chromatiales bacterium
GAGATGATTTCGCGCCTCGGCTACGCTGCAGTGCGCACACCACCCATGCCACAACGCCTCCTCAGCATGGCTGAGGCTCGGGGTAATCAGGAAATATTATTTTTAATGACAAAGGTATACGACGAAACGCGGACAACAGGGGGAAGGGTAATATCCCGCGATCAAGCATGGCATCGGCAGGGTTATTACTAAACTTTAGCAAAAAATCAAAAAAATCTTATTTCGACCATTCGTCTTCGTCGCTGTTCCGCTCTCTTTGCAAAGGCCCGGCGACAAACAGGCGGCAGATCGGCTAACATTCTCTCTCTTCCACACCACGACGACAGACCATGGCATCCAGCAAACCCTTCATCCTGATCGACGGATCCTCCTACCTGTTTCGTGCATTTCACGCACTGCCGCCGCTAGCCAATTCGAAGGGTGAACCCACCGGGGCAATCGTCGGCGTGCTCAACATGCTGCGTCGCCTTATTGACGACTACGGCCCGGAATACATCGCCGTGGTCTTCGATGCCCCCGGCGGCAGTTTTCGCAACCAGCTCTATAGTGAATACAAGGCGCACCGCCCCCCAATGCCGGAAGAGCTGCGTGTGCAGATCGAACCTCTGCACGACATCATCCGGGCTATGGGGCTACCGCTACTGATGATCGAAGACGTGGAGGCGGACGATGTCATCGGCACCCTGGCGCAACAAGCCACTGACCTGGGCCTGGAGACGCTGATATCCACCGGCGACAAGGACATGGCCCAGCTGGTCAACGAACATGTCAGCCTGGTCAATACCATGTCTGAAACCTTCTCCGACCGTCAGGGTGTATTTGACAAATTTGGCGTCACGCCGGAACAGATCATCGACTATCTGGCACTGGTGGGGGACAGCGCGGACAATATCCCCGGCGTCCCGAAGTGCGGTCCCAAAACCGCCGCCAAATGGCTTGCCGCCTACGGCGATCTCGACAATCTCATGACCCGCGCCGATGAGATCAAAGGCAAGATCGGCGAAAACCTGCGCAACAGCCTCGACTTCCTGCCCCTCTCACGCACCCTCACCACCATCAAGCTGGATGTGCCGCTGGAACTTAGACCGAAGCAGTATCTGCCGACCTCACCGGATATAGAGCGGCTGCGCGAACACTACACCCGCATGGAGTCCTCACGGCTGCTCTCCACCCTGGTTGGCAACAAAACCCCTGTAGAGGAGAAACCAGCCACCGTCGAACAGCACTACGAGACCATTTTGACTGAAGCCGATTTCAACGATTGGCTAAAACAGCTTCAGCAAGCGGATCTTTTTGCTATCGATACTGAAACCACCAGTCTCGACTATATGCAGGCGGAGATCGTCGGCGTCTCCTTTTCCATCGAACCAGGCCGGGCAGCTTATGTCCCGGTTGCCCATAGCTGCCCCGGCACACCACAACAGCTAGAGCGTGAGTGGGTACTCACTCAACTGAAACCGCTGTTGGAAGACTCAGAGCGCGCAAAGGTGGGACAAAACCTGAAATATGACATGAGCGTGCTGGCCCGCTACGACATCGAACTGCGCGGCATCGCCTTCGACACCATGCTCGAATCCTACGTCTGGGACTCCACCGCCACCCGCCACGACATGGACTCGCTGGCAAAAAAGTACCTGGGGCATGAGACGATCCATTTCGAAGATGTCGCCGGAAAGGGCAAAAAACAGCTGACTTTCGATCAGATCCCTCTCGAACAGGCGGCCCCATACGCCGCGGAAGATGCAGACATCACGCTTCGATTGCACCAGAGACTCTGGCCAAAGATTAAAAGTGAGTCTTCACTAACACGCGTACTGCAGTCGATCGAGATTCCCCTGGTGCCGGTACTCTCCCGCATCGAACGCAACGGGGTGCTGATCGACAGGGAGATGCTTACGGCCCAGAGTCGGGAGCTGGCGGAAGGTATGCACAACCTTGAGCAGCAGGCCTATGAGGTCACGGGTCGCCCCTTCAACATGGCCTCACCCAAGCAGATTGGACAGATCTTTTTTGAAGAGCTGGAACTGCCGATCATCTCCAAGACCCCCAAAGGCGCCCCCTCAACAGCAGAATCCGTGCTTGTGGAACTTGCGGAGCAGGGCCATCAACTGCCGGCCCTGATCCTGGAACATCGCGGCCTGTCGAAACTCAAATCTACCTACACGGACAAGCTTCCTGAGATGGTCAATCCCGTCACCGGACGGGTTCACACCTCCTACCACCAGGCGGTTGCCGCAACCGGCCGACTCTCATCCTCCGACCCCAATCTACAGAACATCCCGGTACGCAGCGAGGCGGGCCGCCGCATCCGTCAAGCATTCGTGCCCCAACCCGGCTGGAAGATGGTCGCCGCAGACTACTCCCAGATCGAACTGCGTATCATGGCCCACCTCTCTGGCGACGAAGGGCTGTTGCAGGCCTTTGCCGAAGGCAAGGATATCCATCGGGCCACCGCCGCCGAGGTTTTCGGCGAAACACTGGAAGCGGTGACACCGGATCAACGTCGTTCCGCAAAGGCGATCAATTTTGGTCTGATCTATGGAATGTCCGCCTTCGGACTGGCAAAACAGCTGGGGGTCGAACGCAGTGCGGCGCAGGAGTATATCGACCTCTATTTCTCCCGCTATCCTGGCGTGCAGATGTTCATGGACCGCACCCGTGAGTCGGCCCATGAATTAGGATACGTCGAGACCCTCTTCGGACGCCGCCTCTACCTGCCGGAGATCAACGCCCGTGGACCGCGCAAGGCAGCCGCGGAGCGCACCGCAATCAATGCCCCGATGCAGGGCACAGCCGCCGATATCATCAAACGCGCCATGCTCGCTGTGGATGATTGGATAGAGTCAGATCAACCCCCGATGAGACTGCTGATGCAGGTCCATGATGAACTGGTTGTGGAGGTAAGAGAGGACTACGTCGAAACCGCCAGCGTTATGCTGCAAGAAAAGATGGAGTCCGCCGCAGAGCTGGCGGTTCCGCTAGTGGTTGATGTCGGCGTTGGTAACAACTGGGACGAAGCGCACTAGTCGCCATGAAAGAGCCCATCTGGAAACGCAGCCGACTGTTTCGCTATGGACTCTATTTCAGCCTTGGACTGCCCTTGCTCTGGTTCAGTCTCTATGAGGGCCTGGTTCTGCTAGCACTGATCGGGTTTGTGGTGGAGTTTGCTTGTTTTCCTGGTAACGCACAAAAGCCCTGACTCCACACGAAAGGGATTTATTTTTTTAGAAAATAAACCCGTTCCCATTTTCCGGAACGCCAAGTCCTCTCCAGATCGACATGAACAGATTCACCTTGGAATTCTGTGCGATGGCCAGATAGGTGGCTGCGCCAGCCCATTCAGAAATCTCGTCGATGAACTCACTTTTGGGCCAACCGAAAAGATCAAAAGTCATCTGACAGGCGATAAGCTTGGCACCCTCTTCGATACAAATCTTTCGCAACTCACTAACGGGTGCGACACCCTTGTCTGCCAGAGTCTTACTCATCATTGCTGTGGCCATATTCTCGAATCCTGGGACATTGGCCATAACCAAGTTCGGTATCTTCCACTCTATTTCACGAAACCACTCCGGTCCGTATGGCATTTTCATCGGCATGGCTGGATTGCCCAGTCCACTGAGCTGCAGATCCAATCGCTTTTTGAGCAGGCCCATGCCATAGAATGTAAAAAACATGGTGACATTCCAACCAAGCGCGCATGCCGTAGAAGCAATTATAAATGGGGGATAGGCCCAGTCCAGGGTCCCTTTTGTAACCATGATGCAAATAGAAGGGGGGCTATCAGATTCCCTGGCTGCCATCTTCTCTTCGAAGCGCGCATCAAATAACGCATTGAATAGTTTGGTGTCTTTTTCAAGGAAGTTAGGTTTCTCACTTTGTGGCTTTAATGACATAACAAAACCTCTCTTCTGCAAAGCAGATGAACCTCCTCCTCGGTAGCGAACACCGTATTGAACTCACTCTCCCATCTTAATCTGGGTTGTTTTACAGGCTACACACCATACATCAAAGACCGACTAATTCTCCGTGTCCGTATTTTCCGGTTACGGCATTCAGCAAATCATGCGAATTGGCCTTTTCTGGACTATATTCCACGAGAAACAAATGAGCCGCCTCGACTGGATTGTGTACGCTTACAACACCGTCGATATTCCGTAATACCTCTTCTATACCGGTACGCTCTTCTGCGCCTACATTTTTATCGACATGGATGGTGACATCAGCAAGTTGAATATCCATTATCAAACCTCCTTATCGCATTTCTCACGATAGAATATTTTCATCATTCATTATTGATTACAATGCGATCCACACTAAACATTCCTACTTCTCCTCTACTATATTTATAGCAGAAAAACATGATTCACGGAGTTTGCAGAACCTGGAAACCAGAGGGTTCTGGCAATCTCCCAGACCCGGCGCTTTTGCGAAAGCAAAACAATTGCCGCTTTAAATTGTCCGCTGGAGCTATTCGTTATGCTTATATTTTATATAGCTGGCTGCTAAGTTTATGCGGCTCGAACTTGGGCCATGGTTTTTTCTTTTATTTTTGTGGATGAAGTTAGAGGATGATAGCTAACTTGAACGATAGACTTACCTGTTGCTTTTAAAAAAGATTCCACTTCAATATTATGTGGAGCCGTTCCCCAATCTTCCCCAATAACAAAGACGTCTATATCCAGTTCTTTACATACTGATGTATATTCCAATTTATAGTAGGGGCGTACAATATCAACGCAGCGCAAAGCTTTTAGCATTTCCATTCTTTGCGTAAGAGGTACGACAGGGACATTTGGTTTATAACTAGCTACTACTTCATCTGATGCAACTCCAACTGCAACTGTATCCCCTAATGTTTTGCAATGTTGGAGTAACGCCAAGTGACCAACATGTAACAAGTCCCAAGTTCCTACCGTGTATATAAGCATTTATTTATATCCCAGATTAAGATAAACGTGATAATATAACACAGTTTCGTTTGGGTTAGAATGTTCACCAATTTTTAACCACTTTAAGTACTCTCTCCAGATACAAGGTAACCCAATGACAGCTAAAAACTCCGAATCACAAGAGTTACAACCTAATTCTATTCTTTCCTATGCTAATGACCTGCCTAATATTTGTTCTCTCTCTGGGCTAGCCTGTACCCTTCTTGCTATTTATTACAGTATTTCAGGGCTTTACACTGCTGCAATGATTGGCATGATCTGGGCTGTTGCTTTTGACTGGGCAGATGGCCTTATTGCTCGCAGGATGAAAGGCCGCACTGGCAACGACCGCATTTTTGGGGGCCAACTTGATGTGTTAATAGACATTGTTAGCTATGGTGTCACACCTGCCATTCTACTGTTGAGCTATGGGGGGTTCGAGCTTATCTATTTACCAGGTGCATTTCTGATTCTTGCAGCTAGCGCATTGAGGCTGAGTTACTTTAGTACATTCGGCCTTTCAGGTGGAACTAAATACACAGGATTAGCGCTTGATAACAACAATATAATACTAGTTTTCATATTTTTGTTTGAAGGCATTATTAGTCACGGTATTTTCTCTGTTATTCTATATGCTAGCGGACTAGGGCTCGCCGCCTTAAATGTATCGCAAATAAAAACACCTAAACTTTCTGGAAACCCTATCAATGTTTTGATTCTCACCATTTACACCATTGGGATAACAGCTATTTATAGCTGGAAGCTTCTGTAGAAATTGTAATGAGGTGTTTTTAAGGCATAACGACCAAGCTGTGCGGTGCAAACGAAGCGCAGCGTAGCTTGCATCCGAACAAGCCCCTTGTTATGTGTTTTCACCACCGTATAAATTTCTTACCAATATTCAGGTTTGTTAAGTGCTTCTACGCAATACGAACTACCCGTAATTGGTTCAATTTCATCACTAACCAATGATTGCCCAAGCCACCCTTCTGGGTATGTTAACTTTAAGGGGGCTTTTGCTAACTTTTCGGTAATGAGGCTAAAACCGACTTTCGAGTAAAACTTAGAATCACCATAGGTAAAGACTAGCGCTACTCCGTTTTCTTTTAAGTGGTTAATGCCAAAGTTAATAAATTTTCCTGATTACCCCTGAGGCTCAGCTATTGAGTCAGTGGGTGGCGCATACTGAACCTGAAGCCAAATGAGGAGACCGCCATGG
>JAMJIN010000562.1:0-1128 GCA_036784775.1 Chromatiales bacterium
GGCTCCCTACATCTTCCCGATTTCTTTCTCGATGTCACTCTTTGTCGCTGGCTGTTTCTTCTGACTCGCTATTTGCAGCTATTTCATCCGGTTACCGCTGTTCGCCAATTATGTTCGGGTTTTTACCGCCATCTACATTTGTACAGGGTGGTACGGGGTCTGTTCGGACAACGGACGAGTTGCGCTCCCTGGGTGGTATCGAGTATGAACCCCTGTGGGTCTTCTACCGTGGGGATCAACCGCTTCGGCAGATCACTGATGTGGCTGGAAAAAGGGTCGCAGTGGGTGCTGACGGCAGTGGAACAAAGGCGTTGACGCTTTTTCTGTTGCGTGACAATGGTGTGGATGAGCGGGCGATTGAAACGGTCCCACTGGGTGGACGGCAGGCGCTGGAGGCCTTGGTGAAGGGTGATGTGGAGATTGCAGTATTCGTAGTCTCACCCACCGCTCCGCTGGTTCGAACGCTACTCGAGCAACCTGAGATCCATCTGATGAACTTCCGCCGGGTGGATGCCTATGCGCGTCGGCACCATTTTCTCTCCAGTGTTAATCTGCCGGAAGGCGCTATGGATCTGCAGACGAATATCCCTCCGGAATCCGTCAGCCTGCTGGCTCCGGTCGCCAATCTTGTGATGAACGATTCACTGCATCCGGCGTTGGCGGACCTGCTGCTGCAGGCGATGGATGAGGTGCATGGTGATGGTGGCTGGTTTGGATCGCGGGGAGATTTCCCCACCTCCGAGTTTCTTGAGTTTCCTCTCAGCGATGAGGCTGGCCGTTTCTACAAGCATGGAGCGCCTTTTCTACAGCGCTATCTGCCATTTTGGGCGGCAACCCTGGTGGATCGTCTGAAAATCATGCTGTTGCCCCTGGTGATGGTTCTGTTGCCGCTCTTCAAACTCATGCCGCCAATCTATAACTGGCGCATGCGGGCCCGTATCTATCGCTGGTACAGTCAGTTGGAGGTGCTTGACGGCATGAGTAACTTCTCAAAAACCCGTGGCAAGAGCAGCCCGCTCGGTGATGATATCGGGTAATGGAGCAATGGTCTGTTCACCAATACCCAAACGATCTGTTAAGTAATGCCAGAACGAGATATCCAGCTTACGGCAGGTTTTTTTCAAGCTG
>JAMJIN010000205.1:0-6124 GCA_036784775.1 Chromatiales bacterium
GCAAAACGAGTTATTGCATTACCTGGATGAAATCGAGAAGGCAGCGTAGTCATTGCTGGCCTGTTTTTATGCAACGCTGGGGTCAAGAAAGCCAGCATGGCAAAGGCAGCGGCCATATGAACCATTGCAACTACAGTAAGACTCAATCCCTCAAGTCCCCAGTCACCCCATGAGGTGTAAAACAGATAAAGCAGGCCGCTGACCCAGGTTACTGGAGTAATAACCACATGCAGTGATAGATACGCCAAACGCTGCAATGGATTGAGCTTGCTTTTTCGCGTCATATGAAAAGGATGGCCACCCCCCAAAAAGATATCGACAGCATAGTAGCGAAGCATTGCCAGCAGGTTGTTTTTACTGGATGGGATGTACTGCTTCCATTCACCTGTAGTCATATGCCAGAAGATGACAAAAACCAACAGCCCCATCAGTGCCCAGGCAAACAGGATATGCGTATCTACAGCTTTCTCGAACCCCAACATGGTGTAGTCCCCATGTATCTCAAATCCCGTGAGTAGTAAAGGTAGAATGAGAATCGCCAGCACCCAATGCCAGATACGCTCAAAGCGAGTATAGATCATTTCATTTGGCATCAGCCATTCCTCCTCTTTCTACTGAAAAAGACCCGGCCAAAGCCATGAAGCGATACACCGCCCAGAGTTCCAAGTACAGCCAGCCAGCCAATTATATCCAACAGATCGCTCTTGTCTCTTCCCGGCATGTAGAAACCGGAAAGTTCCGCCAGTCGCCCATTTCTACTATGACATTCACTACAGCCCAACGCTTCTTCCTTGGGTGCAACCATGTGAGAAAGCGGCCAGTGCATGGTAGTTTCGATAAAGCCATAGTCTCCGCTGTAATCTGCACCTGCTGCATCCATTGCTGCTTTTATGGAGCGGTTCCAATTGAACGATTTCCAATAGGCCTCACTGTCCTTACCAAACAGATGAGAGATAACCAGCGTGTTATTGCCTCGGTCGTATGGTTGTTTTCCCCGCATGATTTTGAAGGGCCAGATTCTGGCATCTGGGTCATTGTAGTCACCTTTGAACGTATTGATTGGCACTATACTATTAGGATCAAGCCGTTCTTCGAGCTCCTGGTAACGGATTTCACCTGACAGCCAGGCGTATTCCGGCACGAGATTTTCTCCCCATTCAAAGGTGCCTTTTTTGGTCACATAGGTCACATACCCATTCTTGTCTTTCATCTTCAGGTGTTTGCCATCATCATCCATGCGCCCTGCGGTCGACCAATCCCACCAGGTCTTCGAAGGCACACCACCTTTTGCATAAGTCGGGATATGGCAGGTCTGGCAAGCCACTTTATTGGTATGATCGTTGATCTTATTGTTAACGGTTTCCTCATGTGGTTTGTCACCGTGACAGGATTCACAGGATGCTCTGCTGTGATCATCGCGCCCGGGAATATCAATGCCGTGTTTATCTTTCCCGACAGAGGTGTAGTGACTTCCTTTTAAATCATGACCGTCCGTGCTGTGGCACTCTGTGCAGACGAAGTTCAGGCCATCCACGCCCATGTGAACATCCAGTGTACGAGGGGGATTAGTCATGGATGAATCAAGATCGCCATGTTTTACACCATCACCACCACCACCGTAGAAGTGACAAACCCCACAATTTTCACGACGGGGCTTACCAATAGCTTGGGCGATCTTAGTTAAATCTGGGGCTTTCCAAATCTTCTTGCTTTTTTTAGGGAAAGGTTTGTCGACATAGGTAGGATGACACGCAGCCGTTGGAAATTTCTTATAGGTGTCTGTTGTGTCATGACAGACAAGACAATCGACATTCTCTTCTGAGGCAAAATCAAAACTGTCGTCCTTCCAGCCGTAGCCGATATGACAACTGGTACAGCGTGCGTAGTTGGTGGTAATCGAACCGCAAAAACTGTTCACAACTCGCTTTTTGCCCAAAACCTGCCCGGTTTCCGGATGAGTGATTTTCCAATTCCAGTGAGTGGTTTTGTGAATCTGCTTGCTGGCTTCGGTGTGGCAGGTCAAACAGGCTTTGGTGACATCGGGTGCAGTGGAAAACGCTTGCCGCAGTACTTCGAACTTACTGTGGTCGGCAGTTGATGTATTAACTGTTTTTTGAGGCGATTGGGTAGCAGCATATGCACTGCCGAACGTGAACCCAATTAGTATAACCAGAGTGCAGAAAGAGCGGATCCATGATCTTAGATGAGAGTTCATAACTATCATGCCCAGTTTCAAGTAGAGTGCATTCAGGATTCCTCTTTCCTTAATACGAAAGCCTCTTAACCGGATTCATCTCGGTTAAATATCATGTGAAATTAAGGAGAGACACGGGACATAGAGAGATTCCCCTCTCCATGTCCCGTGTTATGGAACCACCGGTCCCATTACTGCATTACAACATGACTTCAGCTGTAGAGATCAGCTGAGGAGTTCTAACTTCTTCTGGAAGATGTTTAAACTTACTCTGTAGTGTATTCCACAGAAGATTATAGTAGACCTCACCTCGAACCAGCGCTACGCCTTTGGAAGGAATTTCATAGTTGAACGTGCGCTCTTCATGTGGCTTGAGACGCGAATCCTGTCCAAGCTGAGTTGCTTTCGGGGGGATAGTCGGGTCACCTTTTTCGTCCTTGAGCCGGTATGCAAGATAAGCCTTTGGATCAGCCTTGCCTGGATGTCCTTTTGCATTCTCCCATACCAGATTGCCTTCAGCATCGTACGCAGAGACCTTCAAAAAGATATTCCTGAATGGCGCACCTGTGGGAAGACTGTGTGGCTGCTTGTTTTTCAACTTTACAGTCGTCATTAGTTTCCCGCCCTTGGGCTCTGCATCAAGCGTGAAAATCAAACTGCGCTTCAGCATACCTTTATGGTGACCGCCTCCCATGCTGTGATCAGCAAGATTTCCGACCATTGGCATATGGCAATATTGACAAGTCACATCACTCTGGCTATCTACATATTCATTGCCTGTGGCACATAGCGGTACGCCATGCGAGTTGTTGCGTTGATCATGACACCCCATACAAGCTTCGTTGGACTTCATGAGCGATGCATTTGCTTTCATCGGCATGGAGGGTACCTCCTTGCCATCCAGCGTTACAGCGCTGCCGAGATGTGGATTCGGTTTGGAGTCGTCACCCCCACCGGCGCCGCCGAACACGTCATTCGACGCAGTCAACTTTTCAAGGCCGCGATTAAAACCTTGAGGACCCTGCAATTGATCAGACGACTTGTATGACTTCATGCCAAGCATCAACTTGCCGTTTTTACCCTGGATACCATTGTACTTCTCTAGAAGATGGCAGCCGACACAGTTCACGCCCTCGCTATAGGCGGGCTTGGCATCGAGTTTTGTCATCTTGTCTCTGGCAGCATTTGGTGCGTGGCATTGCAGACAAACTGGGTACTTGCCTTTTTTCTTAACACCTTCCTTTGTGGGGTCGCCAACTACTTTGCGATAAAAGGTACCGTGAATTGGGTCCTTCAAAGCAGTGCTGTTGGCATGCATGGAACCCTTCCACTGCTTATATATCTCTTTATGGCAGCTTTTACAGGTTTCCGATGAAATTCGGTGTAGCGGCTCAGCAGCCACTCCTGCAATCTGACCGAACCACCCAATCAGAACACCTAACAACAGAATCTTTTTGGTTTTGTTATACACGCGACCGCCCCCTTAATAAGCTGAATTTACGAGCCGTAATATTGCACAAAATACGAACCTTCTGTCTATTGGGGGAATTACCTATAAGTCATATGCCTCACCTTTAATGGTGCATGAATATTCTTAGGTGATGTTGAACTTTTTTATTATTATGAATATTGAATTAACACAAAAAATAGCGCAGTCTTTAGCTTCGAAAAAATAAATAACAAATTCATCAGACAGTGTGATTTCCCTTTTAATTACGGGCTCAACAGTCGGCGCTCACACTGTCCAAATAATATTTTCAGCGTTCTTGTCTCGTGATATTTTATAATTCACGAATTTATATTGATCCAAATCAAGAATTAGAGCGTACGTATTTATTGATTCAAATCAAGAATCAAAACACATAAGGAGGATAGGCATGCGCAATGTCAGGATAACCAGATGGTATTTTCATCTACTACTTATCGCCTTTCCGCTATGGTTCGGGGCAATCAGCATAAGTTTTGCAGACAAGGTTTCATTGGATCCAAGCAATTGGGGACTGGAAGAGGGGGAAGCCTGCATCAGTTGCCATAAGAAGTCCTCCGCCGGCCTTACTCATCAATGGCAATCCAGCGCCCATGCCTCGGCAGGCGTTAATTGTCTGGACTGCCACTATGCCGATCAGGTCGATAAAGACGCCATTGAACACGAAGGCAGCATCATCGCCACCATTGTTTCCCCTAAAGACTGCGGTCGTTGTCACACCAGGGAATACAAGGAAACTGAAGGGTCTGTTCATTCCAAAGCACTCTCTTTGATCAAGAATCGTATACCGGCCCTGGCGGATAATCTCACCGGCCAGGAGATGGTTACTGCCGGCTGCGCCAAATGCCACGGCTCGAAGGTAGAAGTGCGTGGAGACGGCAGTCTCTCACCCAACAGTTGGCCGAACACAGGCATTGGCCGCATCAATCCTGATGGGTCCCGCGGATCCTGTTCCGCATGCCATGGCAGACACAGTTTCTCTAAAGCCCAGGCCAGAGATCCAAGCGCCTGCGTTTGGTGCCATTCCGGCCCGGAATCACCCGATGGAGAAGTATTCGACAGCTCAAAACACGGCATGCTCTTCACTGCCAACAGAGAGAAGATGAATCTCCACAGTGACGAATGGGTGCTTGGTAAAGACTATAGTGCCGCCCCCACCTGTGTTACCTGCCACATGGGCGCAACTCCGGGTGTCAAGGCAAGCCACGATGTGGGTATGCGCGATGCATGGAACCTGAACCAGCCAATCTCAGAGAAACAATCTCTTATCATTTTTGAAGATGGTGACAGAAGAGAGTTGCCTGAGTCCCAGCCGGTACCAAGACGAGGTAATGAAATATCTAAACTGGATGGCAGTATGGGCAAGGTTAAGGCCGTCGCAAGCTCTAAAAGACGGCGCCAGATCATGAGCAAGGTCTGTCTTGAGTGCCATAGCAAAGGTTTTGCCAACGGATTCATGAAACAGTTCGACAATGTCGTCGAACTCTACAATGAGAAGTTCGGGAAACCTGCACAGGCCATTATGTTGGCGCTTTACGATATGAATCTGCTCACGCCGGCACCCTTTGACGATCCACTTGAATTTACCTACTGGCTTCTCTGGCACGATGAAGGCACCCGGGCCAGACACGGCGCCGCAATGATGAGTCCGAATTTTACCTGGTGGGAGGGAATGCATCTTGTAGGGCAGAATTTTTATGGGGAGTTTCTGCCTCAGGTGCGTGAACTGGCAGGAGCGGAGAAAGCTGATAAATTGATCAACGAGCATGTGCTCAGCCTTGACGAGCACAGTTGGCTGAAAAATCCGTCAAAACCCAACCCTATCCTCGGTTATGGCATAGGAAAACCCAGCCATGATTAAGATTAGAATGCCGCTTTTCATCACCCGACATGTGCTGCTAGCCTTGATCTTCGGCGGTGTGGCTGGTATCGGGTTTATGGTTTTTCTTACGGAATTCGACCATTTCACCAGTACAGAGGCATTTTGCACCAACTGCCACTCGATGGAGCTTGTCGCTGAGCCCTATCGGGAGTCCGCCCACTTTCGTCCCGCCTCAGGCGTGCGGGCAAGCTGTGGTGACTGTCATGTTTCCGAGGGGGTTTTTGCTGCCACCTGGGATCACTTTATAGGCGGCAAGGATCTCTACAATCAGATCTTCGGTCCCGATTACGATGATCCGGTAATTGCCAAGCTGCATATGCCCGAAGCTGCTTTTTCCGCTCGTGAGTGGTTTAAAAAACGGAACTCCGCTACCTGCAAGCGTTGTCATGTCAAAGAAGCCATCTATGGCACCCGCCCCGATACAGTGGAAATCCATAAACAAGATGCAAAAGATAAATCCTGCATCGAATGTCACTACATGTTAGCGGCTGAGTAAAACCGCGCATAGATGGCGAAGGCCGCCTCGCTGCGTCGATACATCCTCCGTCAGAACGTCACATCC
>JAMJIN010000563.1:0-1127 GCA_036784775.1 Chromatiales bacterium
TCGAATTTAATATTTCATTGCTCGGAATTTCTCGATTTGTAATTATCGTGCGCCACAGGGGGAATTATCGTGCGCCTGCACAGCTGACGCTAAGATTTGCTCCAGACAAATTATTGGTTACTTTTCTTTTCACGAAAAAGAAAAGTGACTCGTCCAGCAGGACGAAAAGTGCGCTATCCGCAACAAAAGAAAATAACGACAGATGTAGGGAAAGCACCGATTAACAAACTGTCGCATAGCGACACAAAAACCCATGATATTCAATACACAAGACCGCCACTACATGGAACTCGCCCTCGAACTCGCCGCCCAGGCAGAGGCAGAAGGAGAGGTTCCCGTAGGCGCCATCCTGGTCCGGGACGACAAGATCATCGGCCAGGGATGGAATCGCCCGATCGGCCATCATGATCCCACCGCCCATGCCGAAATTGTGGCCCTGCGTGATGCGGGACGGCGGAAAGAGAATTACCGCCTGCCCGGCTCCACTCTTTACGTTACACTTGAACCCTGTCCAATGTGTGCCGGCGCGATCATTCACGCCAGAGTGGAGCGGGTGGTTTATGCTGCCCGTGATCCCCGAGGCGGTGCTGCCGGCAGCGTGTTCGATCTCCTGCCTTCCGATTTACGTTTCAACCACCGTGTCGAGTGTGAAGGGGGTTTATTGGAGATGGAGAGTGGTGAACGTTTACGGCAGTTTTTCAGACTACGCAGAAAAAACAAGGAGTAGAGGATTGAAAGCCATGTTGAGAAAGCCATTCTATCTATTGGCTGTTGCCTGCCTGTTGCAGCCGGTATTGACGCAGGCGGATGCTGTTGGTGAACATGAAGAGTGTCTGCTCGATGCCTTCAGGAATGCGCCCGGAGACACGACGATAGCCGAGCTCAGGAAAGGTTGTAAGGATGCTGGAAATAATCAGATAACTGACAATACAGCACCAACAGCCGCGGCTGGCGGACCATCTGCACCCTCCCCGGTTGAAAAACGGCTGCAGAGTGAGAAGTCGACACAGGATAATCCCTTTGTCATTACCCCGCACAAGATGAACCCCAGCGTTGCATAAAAACAGGCCAGCAATGACTACGCTGCCTTCTCGATTTCATCCAGGTAATGCAATAACTCGTTTTGC
>JAMJIN010000341.1:0-1364 GCA_036784775.1 Chromatiales bacterium
ACTGCAACACCACACACCACTGGTTTCAACTGCTGATTACCTGGGCAAGTTCTGTGCATACTTCTGCCACATACGAGTCGTCTGAGTCAGCTCTCGTGTCTGTTAGCCAGTCCTGCAACTGTTGTTTCTGGGCTTCTTGTTGCCTTGAAAAATAAACATAAGCCATTTAAAAATAAATATAATGCAATGTAAATGACACATTACAATTGTAATTAAGCTATATCAACCAATCATGTTTATTTCAGAAATCCCACCTAACTTTTAATATTCTTAAAATTGTATAACAGATGTAATGCACTGTTTCCCTTCCACAACTCAAAGCACTAGCAGTCCAAAACCAAAACATTCCTAAAACCACATTAGTATGTGGGTAACTAACTACAATAAACACTTTTGATGAGTTACTGAGTTTTCCAAAAGTAGTCTGGATTTTAGATACATCCGTTACCAAATTGAGGCAATGTCAAAGCTGCGTGATATGAGTAACATCTAAGGTCAACAACCTGGCAATAGCAGATAGTCAACTTCAGCAAGTTGAAGGTGGCAGACAAACAGACATAATTGTTTATTCATCCAATTGTACAGAATAGAATAATAACATTATAATAATAATAGTCTGTAAATTGGGTGTCAATGTAAGTATGAAACTTATAAGCATACAAGTGTAAGTATAAAACACATACACACACACGCACGCACGCACGCACGCACGCACGCACACACACACAAATATTTTTCTTGAGAATGTACAAATTGGTTATAGGAGACTCCTAGTAAGACTAGTGAAGTTGCTCTCATAGGAGCCACCCTGGTAGATTTTCAATGAGTTTATTTATTGTCTATTTTCGCGTGTAACAGAACTTTTAAATAATGGCTCCGTATGTGAGTTGTATTTGCTTACAGATATTATTCTAACAGCTTTCTTTTGTACTTTTGTTATCCTATTACACTGGTAGCCCCAGATCATTAGGCAGTAATTTATGTGGGGTAATATTAATGAATTATATAGTGTAATTTTTATGCTTAATGGTAAGACATGCTTCAACTTGTTTATAATTCCAATTGTCCTTGAATACTTATTTGCTACTTTCTCAATATGTTTATGCCAATTTAGATGTGTGTCTAATGTTAGGCCTAAAAAGTTGAAATGTTGCACTCTTTCAATGTTTACACCATCAATTGTTAATGTGGGTACTATTACCCTTTTGTTTGGCATTTGAAAAATCATATATAGCTTTGTTAATGTTTAATGATAATTTATTTTATATTAGCCATTCTGCTATATTGTGGAGCTCTTTATTTATCAAATATTCAGTATCTGCATTTGTTGAGGCCCCAAGTGTACTTACTAGAGAAGTATCATC
>JAMJIN010000564.1:0-1126 GCA_036784775.1 Chromatiales bacterium
GGCTCCCTACATCTTCCCGATTTCTTTCTCGATGTCACTCTTTGTCGCTGGCTGTTTCTTCTGACTCGCTATTTGCAGCTATTTCATCCGGTTACCGCTGTTCGCCAATTATGTTCGGGTTTTTACCGCCATCTACAGCTAGACGCGATGACGGCGAGTCCTTGGGTTTTGCTATTCGTCGGGCTGGGTTTCGGTGTTTGTTTGGGCGCGTCCAGAGCGAACAATGGTTCTCAGGGCGATTTGGTTCTGGCTAGGGTTTGCTCTGTAGTCTTCAATGAGGAGTCGCTCGTCTTCTGATAGGCGCATTACATCGGCAAACAGAAGTCCTTCCAGCGGCACATTGAGAGCCTCGGCTATTTGCTCGAGCATTTCTAGTGGTGGCGTTGATCCGCCCTTTTTCCATTTGGATACGGTTCCCTGGTACACGTTTAATTGTTCCGCTAACTTTTCTTGGGTCAGTCCTCGCTCGCGCCTTGCTTTAGCGAGCGCTGAAGTGAAGTTTTTTCTCCAAAAGTTGATCGCCATATTAAAATGATATATCTATTTGTGTTGGGTGTTGATGTGTGGGCGCGAATAATATTCATTTAATGATTGACATCATATATTCTTTAAATGAATATATGGGTATGGATAAAGATATTAGAGCTTTTAGGAAAGAGCAGGGTTGGACTCAGGTGGAGATGGCCCGGGTGTTGCGTGTGAAGCAGGCAGCTGTATCGAAGATGGAGAACCAAGGACGTATTTCCAAAGCGGTTGCAATTCGGCTTCATGTCCTGGCACCTGACCGTTTTCCACTGGCGCAATTGCTGGCTGAAAAGGGGCATGTCGATGAAGGTCTCCCAGCAACAGCAAATCAGTAACGTGTCCACGCCTCTTTTACTTGAATTCGTACAGAAAAGTGCAGGAATGTATCTTTCCGGTAGTGCTCAGCAAGGAGAGCAAACCACATGAACAAAATAGAAACTGACTTCGAAGTAGGGGCTGCCAAAGCGGTTCTCTAAAAAAGGAATATGACCTATCCCACACACAACCACCACAACAGGCCCCCACACATGATCAGATTTAAATGCCAACTATCCGTTCTATCTGTCCTTCTGAAGCGTCGGTTTATCCGCTGGGTCATTGC
>JAMJIN010000206.1:0-6107 GCA_036784775.1 Chromatiales bacterium
TCGCGCCTCGGCTACGCTGCAGTGCGCACACCACCCATGCCACAACGCCTCCTCAGCATGGCTGAGGCTCGGGGGTAATCAGGAAAGATATTGTCGCTGGGGATTGTTTTCATCTTTAAGTCCGGGTTGTTTGCTGTTCCAATAAAAATACAGCAACAACCGTGCCGTAATTATCTTAAAGGGGCCGTTTGCCTGATCCGCTACGCTTGATCAAGCCTACGAAACCAGCATGTCACTGGTTTGACCTGCCAAACTAAAGATATTGCTGCCGCAGCCGCCACTCTAGATAGAAGGATAATCACAAAATTCCCGAGAGTTTGATTCAGGAGGTAATATGGCGGGTGTACTGGATGGTGTCGACCTCAGGACCCAGATGGCGGGGCAGAATCGGCTGGAGATGTTGATGTTTCGCCTGGGCGGGCGTCAACGTTTTGGCATCAACGTATTCAAGGTTAAAGAGGTTGTGCATTGTCCGCCTCTGACTGAAATGCCTGGCGCGAATCCTGTCATTCGGGGGGTGGCAAATCTGCGGGGTGCGAATATCCCAGTGATGGATCTCGCGCATGCTATCGGCGGCCCGATGATGGGTGATCCGAAAGAGTATTTTGTGATCATGACGGAATACAATCGCCGTCAGCTCGGTTTTCTGGTCGGCACAGTTGATCGGATTGTGAATATGAACTGGAAGGATATCCTGCCTCCGCCGGTGGGTCTTGGCAGGGGAAGCTACATGACTGCCGTTACCCAGGTGGATGATGAATTGGTTGAAATCATCGATGTGGAAAAAGTACTGAGTGAGGTGCTCCAAATCGAGGAGGAGGCCAGCGGCGAGGTGGAAAACTCCGGATTTGATCTGCAGAAACAGATCCTGGTAGTGGATGATTCGGTGGTGGCGCGTAAGCAGATCAAGCGGGTATTGGATCAGATCGGCATCGAATGTGTACTCAAGAATGATGGCAGGGAGGCACTGCAACAGTTACAGCTTTGGTCAGGGGAAGCGGGAGAGATTACCGACCGTCTGGCGATGGTTATCTCAGATATCGAGATGCCGAAGATGGACGGATATGCGCTGGTGACGGCAATCAGGCAGGATCCGAAGCTGGCCGCACTTCATGTTGTGCTGCACTCCTCTCTGAGTGGGGTATTCAACGAGTCGATGGTGCAACGTGTCGGTGCAGACCATTTTCTAGCCAAGTTTGTACCTGATGAGTTGATGTCGATGGTTGGTGAACGTCTCCGGTCTTTAAAGGAAGCATCAACGGATTGAAGGATTCGGGAATCGCATTGAAAGCGTCTATCGACTCTCGTGACTATCTGGCCTTTCAGACCTTTCTGCAAGAGGCCTGCGGTATTTTGCTGGGTGACGGCAAAGAGTATCTGGTTGCCAGCCGCTTGAACGGCTTGATGGCGGAGTTTGAGATGGGCTCCCTGGGCGAGCTGCTCAAACGGCTCAAGGCGCCAGGCCAGAGAGTATTGAAGGTTCGGGTGATCGATGCGATGACCACCAACGAGACCTTCTGGTTTCGTGATCCGGGGCATTTCAGCATGCTGCGCGAAAAGATATTACCTGAACTCGATCAAAAGGGCGGAAGCCCGGTCAGAATCTGGTCCGCTGCCTGTTCGAGTGGACAGGAACCCTATACTCTCAGTATGGCCGTGCAGGACCACTGGAAAAAGTCTCCAGGCCGCCGCAATCGGGGGGTCGAGATCCTGGCGACAGACATCTCCAGCAGAGTGCTTGAAGAGGCGCGGCAGGGCGTCTACTGCGGTTTGTCCATCAGCCGGGGACTGGATGCCCGGCAGCAACAACGCTATTTCATACCCAGAGACAACAACAGTTGTCTGGAGGTCAAGCCGGAGATTCGTCAACGTGTCAGGTTCAGGGAGTTCAATCTCAACGGCAATTATGCGTCACTGGGACGATTCGACACTATTTTTTGCCGCAATGTGCTGATCTATTTCTCCTCAGACCTCAAGAAAAAGATTGTGGAGCGCATGGCACAGTCCCTCAATCCCGGTGGCTATCTCTTTCTGGGCTCTACTGAATCCCTTACACAGATTACCGATCGTTTTGAGATGCAGATGGTTGGTGGCGCCATTGCCTACCGCTTGAAATCGAACTGAACCATTCCGGCAACCCTTGCCGCCCGGCGGCGGATGTTTGCCGCACTAACTCTGAAATCCCCTCTCCCAAGTAGAGTCCTGGATAGTGCCAATGCTCAGCCAGATCGTAGGAACGGCGCCTCGCCGTGATCAAACCCTGAGTATCGCGGTGAAGTACCGCTCCTACGATGAGCAGTCGAGCCAATCAAGAATAGAGTTGGCACGATACCTGCGGATTCTGTTGTGAACAGTTTTCTACGGAGCCGCTCATGAATTTCGACGACGCATTGGGGATCCATCCACAGGCCCTGCAATTGCGTGCCCGCCGTGCCGAGGTGATCGCCGGCAATCTGGCGAATGCCGACACCCCCGGTTTTAAAGCGCGGGATATCGATTTCCACAAGGTGCTTGCAGGTGAGATGCAGGGACCGGTGCGTATGCAGACCACCAGCAACAAGCATATTCAGACCGATAATGGCCTGATCCCGCCGGCCCAGATGCTCTATCGCTCTCCCACCCAGCCCTCTATCGATGGCAATACGGTGGACACGGAGCGGGAGCACACCGCGTTTGCTTCCAATTCCCTGGAGTACCAGGCGAGTCTGCGTTTTCTTAATGGCAAGGTGAGTGGCCTGCGCTCGGCCATCAAAGGTGACTAATCATGTCCATGTTCAAGATTTTTGATACCGCTGCCTCAGGCATGAGTGCACAGAGTCTGCGGCTAAATCTGGTGGCCAGCAACATGGCCAATGCGGATAGTGTCAGCAGCAGTATCGGTGAAACCTATAAGGCCCGTCAGCCGGTTTTCAAAGCGGTAATTGATGAGATGGGTGGTGAAAACCCGGCGGTTGGCGTGAGGATGGCCGGGGTGGTCGAGAGTAAAGCGCCCTTAATAAAGGAGTATGCGCCGAACCACTCCATGGCCGATGAGGAGGGTTATATCTTCCGTCCCAACGTCAATATGGTGGAGGAGATGGCGAATATGATCTCCGCTTCCCGTTCCTATCAGAGCAATGTCGAGGTGACCAGCGCCGCCAAGCAGATGCTCATCGCCACAATCCGCATGGGCCAGTAAGGAGTTTATGATGAATACGATCTCAACCGACAACGATATCTACTCTGGTCTGGGATTGACAACCCAGGAGCCGGTCAAAAACAGCAATGTGCTGGGGATGGACGATTTTCTCAACCTGATGATTACCGAACTCAATCATCAGGATCCCACCAAGCCGATGGATAACTCGCAGCTGGCAACGCAGATCTCGCAGTTTTCCACTGTTTCCGGCATCGAGGATCTGAACAGCGCCTTCGCTGGCCTGAGTGCAGATCTGACTTCAGGTCAGGCGGTGCAGGCGGCCAATCTGGTGGGGCATGAGGTGCTCGTCGCCACAAGCAGCGGCTGGCTCTCCAATGGTAGCCGTGTCAAAGGTGTCACAGAGCTACCCTCCCCCGCCTCTGATCTCACGGTGCGGGTAACCAGTCCCACTGGAGCCCTTGTGCGGGAGATTGAGCTTGGATCCCAGCCGGCTGGGCAGGTCAATTTCAGCTGGGATGGTTACGACGATAAAGGCAACTACATGCCTGAAGGCGTCTATGAGGTTACCGCCCATGCCACGGTGGATGATGCGGAGCTCTCCCCCTATGTCTACCTCAACGCCAAGGTCGACAGTGTCAATCTGGGGGGTGCCGGCGGTCTTGGCCTGAATATCCAGGGTCTTGGGCAGATCTCCCTGAGCAATGTCGCCCAGATCTTCTGAACAGTTACAAATATTTTATATAAAGGAGAAACACCATGGCATTTCGAATTGCATTGAGTGGACTGGATGCCGCCTCCACTGACCTGGAGGTGACCGGCCACAATATCGCTAACGCCAGTACGGTCGGTTTCAAGAAATCCCGCGCTGAATTTGCCGATATCTACGCCAACTCTCTCGGTGCCGTGAGTACGGTATCTGGTCGTGGTGTACGCGTGAGTGACATTTCCCAGCAATTTGGGCAGGGCAGTATAGACTTCACCTCAAAAAATTTAGATCTTGCGCTCAACGGCGAAGGCTTCTTTGTCGTGCAGGATGGAGAAGGTAGCCGGAGCTTCACGAGGGCGGGTTCATTCAACGCGGATCGTGACGGATATGTAGTGAATAATACCCAATCGAGATTGCAGGTATTTCCTCCTGTGGATCCGGCCGGAGCGCTGTTCAATACCGGCGCTACCACAGATCTGAATTTGCCGGTGGTTTCCGGTGATCCCTCACCTACCAGTGCCGTGACCGCTACGGTCAATCTGGATGCTTCGGAGACAGTACCGGGTACGCCATTTAATTCTGCGATATTTCCTCCCGTGGCAAATAGTTACAACCACTCAACTGCAACCACTATCTATGATTCGCTGGGCGCTCCCCATACGATGTCCGTCTACTACGTCAAGGAAGCGGCAAATCCCAACCAGTGGAGTGCCTATACCTTTGTGGACGATGCCAATGTGCCGGCGTTGGATGGCAGCACTGCAGCGGATCTCCGTTTTGACACCAGTGGCCTGTTGATACCCGGCGTCGGTGATGTGGATGCAAACGGTGTGGTAACCATGAGTACGTTTACTCCGGCGGTGGGAACGGCACCGATCACGGGTATGACCTTCAACTATAATGCCTCTACTCAGTTCGGTGCCGGCTTTGCCGTGAATCAACTGACCCAGGACGGCTATACCTCAGGTACTTTGAGTGGAGTGGATGTGGATGCTTCCGGTGTGGTCTTTGCCCGTTTTACCAATGGCCGTTCAGAGGCTTTGGGCAAGGTGGCGCTGGCTCATTTCAATAATGAGCAGGGACTGCAACAAGTCGGTGACACCAGTTGGGTGGAGTCCTTTTCCTCAGGCGATGCGCAGTTGGGAGAGGCTGGTTCCTCCGGTATCGGCGTCATCCAATCGGGTGCACTGGAGAACTCCAATGTGGATATTGCCCGACAGTTGGTCTACCTGATTACCGCGCAGCGTAATTTCCAGGCAAACGCCCAAGTGATCACCACCTCGGATGCCATCACCCAGACAGTGATCAATATCCGATAACAGGAGTAGATCATGGATCGTATGTTGTTTGTCGCCATGAGTGGGGCCAAGGAGACGATGCTGGCCCAAGCCAGCAACTCCCACAATCTGGCAAACGTCAATACGCCGGGATTCATGGCGGATCTGAATCAGTTTCGCAGTATGCCGGTGTTTGGTCCCGGTCATCCAACCCGTGTCTACGCCATGGATGAGCGATCTGCCATCGACTTCACCAGAGGCAGTGTTCAGTCTACCGGTAACGACATGGATGTGGCGATAAAGGGTGAAGGCTATATCGCAGTGCAGGCACCGGATGGCACTGAAGCCTATACCCGGCGTGGTGATCTGAAGGTTGATGCCAACGGCATTCTCACAAACGGCCAGGATTTGCCGGTGATCGGCAATGGTGGGCCGATTGCCTTGCCGCCCCATGAGAAGATCGAGATCGGCAACGACGGTACTATCACCATCCTGCCGGAAGGGGCGACTCCTGAGGCCCTGGCGATCGTGGACCGAATCAAGCTGGTGAGTTCGCCCTCAGAAGATCTGATAAAGGGTGAAGATGGTTTGTTGCATCTGAGTGAACCTGCGGAATTGCCGCCTGATGCAAACATCGAGCTGGTGTCTGGTGGTATCGAAAGCGGCAACGTCAACGTGGCCGATGCGCTGGTAAACATGATTGAGCTGGGACGTAAGTTCGAGATGCAGGTCAAGATGATGAAGACTGCCGAGGAGATGGACAGCGCCAGTTCCGCGCTACTGCGCATGACTTGATCCCACCGCAATGCCTTTTTTGTTATTCCGGCTCCTGAACACTGTAGACATAATGGATTGACCTGCCCAACCTCGAAAACGTGGGTTATGTTTTAGGGGTTGGTAATAAACCTTCAACACAGAGCCACCTCGAGGGGACAGGTCATGAAAGAGTTTAACAGTGTTTACGTAGGTTTGGATGTTCACAAAG
>JAMJIN010000207.1:0-6056 GCA_036784775.1 Chromatiales bacterium
CCCATTTATTGCTCTCTCTGCCCACTCTCATTGGTTATTGAAGTCCCATTTTACTGGGTGGACAACTATCCTGACAGAGGGGGGGAGTATCGAATCATCAAGAAAAACGGAGATGTTTGCTGGGTGGCAGACTACAAAACTTCGATTTTCAATCAACAGGGAAAGTGGTTGGGTATTGACGGCATTGTCCTGGATATAACCAACCGAAAAACAATGGAGCAAGTGCTTACAGAAGCCAAAAATATGGCGGAACAAGCCAATCAGGCCAAGTCAGAGTTTCTGGCGAATATGTCCCACGAACTGCGCACTCCGATGCACGCCATTCTCAGCTTCTCATCATTCGGACTGGAAAACGGAGAAACCGCAGAACGGCAAAAACTGATCGAGTACTTTACCCATATTCAGATTAGTGGCAACCGGTTACTGATACTACTCAACGACCTGTTGGATCTGTCCAAGCTGGAAGCGGGGCGCATGGCATTGGAATACCGGCCGAACGATTTGAAGCGTGTGGTGGAAAGCGCCATTCACGAGCTGCGGGGACACATTGCAGATCAAGGTGTGTTGTGTGATCTCCTCCCCCCGGAAACAGATACCCTAGGTGAGTTCGACACCCTGCGTATCGGACAGGTGATAACCAACCTGCTCTCCAATGCCATCAAGTTCACAGCTACAGGGGGACATATCCAGATCTCTATCAGTCAGGAGATAATGGAGATTGGCGGCCATGAGATACCTGGGTTGCAGCTGAGTGTTCTTGATCAAGGCATTGGGATCCCGGAAGTAGAACTGGATACTATCTTCGATAAATTCATCCAGAGCAGCAAGACCCGTACCGGGACTGGAGGCACCGGCTTGGGGCTGGCGATCAGCAAAGAGATCATCGAGGCGCATGCAGGACGGATCTGGGCTGAAAGCAACTTGGAACAGGGGGCGCAGGTCCACTTTCTGATCCCGGTCACTCCCCTCATTCAGCCTGCAGCGAAAAACAAAGCACAGTGAGCATGCGGCTATTTCAACCCCACTCTGAACTGACCTCCCTGAGCACGGAACAGCAGCGACAGGTTGATCATGCGGGCAGTATTGACCTCGGGCGGCGCTCAGGCGTCATCGCGTTAGCCTATCCAGTACTTCTCGGCATTCTTGTACTGGGCAACCGTGATCTGTACGCCAAGATGGATCTATTAAGCCTGGTGATTTTCAGCCTGCTTCTGGTCAGCTTGGTCAGGTTTATCTATGGTCGCCGGCTCGCTCAGGTCACTGATAAAAGCATCGATGGGCTAAGGCTTCGATACGTTTTCTGGACACTGGGGACGACACTGCTGATTGGTGTGATGCTCTGCATAATTGTGATGGTTACCGAACTCTCGCTGGAAGGTATGACTGCGATTGTAATCGGCCTCGGAATATGCGCCGGTGCCCTGGCTACAATGAATCTCTATCAACTGCCATGGGCCTTTTTTCTCTTGCTGTTCTGGTCCCCAACCGTGCTGGTCTGCTTATATCTGGGCATACAGGGAAACAGTTCTGTGCTCCTGTTCGGTATCCTCATCGCTATCTATGCCCTATTTATCTACCGATTGGGCAATCGGTTGGCGAAAGAGTATTGGCGCAGTCAGTGCATGGTGGTCGAACTTGAACATAAAACCGGACAATTGGTCACTGCCAATGAACATCTGACTTCTGCACAACAGGAATTGATGGAGCACCAGAACAATCTGCAATACCTGATAGATGAACAGACAAAAGATCTGGTATCGGCCAAGGAGCAGGCCGAAGAGGCCAATCAGGCAAAATCCCGATTCCTTGCCAATATATCTCACGAACTCCGTACTCCAATGCACGCTATTTTAAGTTTTTCATCCTTTGGCCTGAAAAAGGGAGAAACTGCAGAACGAAAAAAACTGATCGACTACTTCTCCCATGTTCATGCAAGTGGTGAGCGCCTGTTGATACTGCTCAATGGTATTCTCGACTTGGCGAAACTTGAATCAGGCCGTATGGAGATGACGCTTAAGCACAACGATTTCATGTTGGCCGCCGAAGAGGCGGTTACTGAACTGGGGTGTTACATCCAGGATCAAGGCCTTCACTGTGAACTTACATCCCAGGAAAAAAGCGTTTACGGCGACTTCGACGCCCTGCGGATTGGCCAGGTGATTCGAAATTTACTCTCCAATGCCGTCAAGTTCACTCCGTCCGGGGGCCATATTCACCTGACTGCCCAGACAGGCAATATGACGCATGGCAAGCAGACAATCCCCGCTCTACATTTCAAGATTCAGGATCAGGGCATAGGTATTCCAAAGGCCGAACTGAAGACGGTTTTCAAAAAATTCATCCAGAGCAGCAAGATTGAGGCAGGAACCGTAGGTACAGGTCTGGGGCTTGCTATTTGTAAAGAGATTATAGATGCCCACAGAGGCCATATATGGGCAGAGCAGGCTCCAGGTAAAGGGGCCATTTTCCAGTTTCTGATACCCGTGTCCGACACTCGGGAAAAATCGGGGAACTGATTAAAGAAAAGCTGTGAGATGCCGATAATCCTTGCATTCGGAAATTAAAACAAAGGACCTCCTGATTAATTGAGTCACTGTCATCTCGACCCTGGGAAGAGATCTAAAATCACGTTGCTATCAATAGGTTATGAGGGTAAGTAAACGGATGTAGCGTTTACGAATCTATGGATGGAGATGACAATTAATCAGAGGCTCCAATAATTATAGGAATAATAAGAATGGAAGAGCAGATAAAGACTCAACCCCTGATTCTTGGTGTTGATGATGAACCGCTTAACCAGATAATCCTCGAAGAACTTCTGTCCCATGAATTTGAACTGATTTCCGCTGAAAATGGCCAGGCTTGCATCGAAACCGTGGCGATCCGCAGGCCCGACCTGATCATCATGGATGTCAATATGCCGGTACTGAACGGATTGGAAACCTGCCGCCGGCTCCGTCAAGATCCTGACTATGGTGAACTCCCGATCATTTTTGTATCGGCTCTGGCATCATCCGAAGAACGCCTGGCAGGGTACGAAGCAGGCGCTGATGACTACATTACAAAGCCATTTGATGAAAGTGAGCTTAAAGCCAAAATCTGCATTGCACTAAAAAACTACGAACAGAAGAATAAACTGCGCAACTCATCTCAGGATGCGATGCAAATGGCGATGGTCGCCATGACCAGTGCCGCAGAATTTGGGGTGATTTTAAGGTTTTTCCAAAACAGTTTTTCCAGTAAGGATTTCACCGAACTTGGGCAGCAAGTCTTTTCTGTTCTGGATGAATATGGGTTATCAGGAAGTTTGATAATGAAACAGCAGCAGGAGACCCTTTTCATCACGAAAGACGGGCTGGATCGCCCTTTGGAGCAATCAGTGCTGGAAAGCCTGGTCGGCGGGCAGCGCATTTTCGAGTTTGGCAGCCGAGCCGTCTTCAATGGTGAGAGGGCATCACTGCTGATTCGCAGCATGCCTCATGATGATGGAGAAAAGGTGGGGCGTCTGAAGGACACTCTGGCGGTATTGATTGAGGGTGTAGATGCAAGAATCAAGGGCATAGAGACCGAGCAGAAACTCTACAGACGCCAACAGGATCTTTCCGAGGTCATTGAAATGGCCAGGCAGAGCCTTGCCGGAATCGACAGTCAACATAAGCAGCAACGCATAGAGAATGCCCAGATACTTTCCGACATGGGAACTGGTATCGAGAAATCGTTCATGCATCTGGGTCTTACCGGAGAGCAGGAGGAGGCTCTTATGGAGATGATCACTGAAACAGAGGCAAAGACCGATGCTCTCTACGAAGCCGGACAGGCGCTGGATGAACAGTTCGGAAATATCATGCTCCGCCTCAAATCCTCCCTGAAGGAAAATAGTGAAACTGATAGATAACTCAAGCAATCATAGTGCGCACGGCGCACCCTATCAGATCAATTGAACCCCGAAACTTAAGTAGATAAAATGTTCCACAGGGGAGGGTAGCCTAAATGTGACGAACGTAGGGTGCGTTGTGCGCACCAGATACTGGTTTTTGTTGCCGACACGCCTGCTTTTATGGATCGGCATGCCGTTCACGGATCTCGATCAGTTGATCCAGAATGGTGTTGAATGCGGTGACCAGGGTCGGATCAAAGTGGATACCGGACTGCTCATTGATCAGCTTCATAGCGTCCTCAATCGGCCAGGCGGACTTGTAGGGACGAGACATGGTCAGAGCATCGAATACGTCGGCAAGAGCAACGATACGGCCTTTGATCGAAATTTGATGACCTTTCAGACCCTTTGGATACCCGCAGCCATCCCATTTTTCATGGTGTGTCAGGGCGATAGTACGGGCACATTCGATGAGCGGGTTGGAACCACCCCGGAGAATTTTGGCGCCGATGGTGGTATGTGTCTTCATTATCTCCCACTCATCAGCATCCAGCTTTCCCGGCTTCAGCAGAATCTTGTCTGGAATACCAATCTTGCCGATATCATGCATTGGCGCTGCATAGAGTATCCGCTCCGCCTCATCCGTGTTTAGCCCGATCTGTATGGCAAGAAGCCTGGAGTAGTGTCCGACACGAACAGTGTGTTCTCCCGTTTCGGTATCACGGAACTCTGCGGCATATCCCAGGCGTTTGACGATCTCCGCCTGGGTTTCCAATAGCGCTCTGGTTTTTGCTCTGACCGCACGTTCCAGGGTCGAACTGTAGTGGGTGACCAGTTTGTGAGCGAGAGAGACTTCAAGCAGATTATAGGCGCGGCTCAATACCTCTTCGCTGTCGAAAGGTTTGACCAGGAAATCCTTTGCGCCTCCCCGCAAGGCCCGCAAGCGCGTCTCCCGATCACCTATCGCAGTGAGCACCAGCACCGGCGGTTGGGGTTCGTACTTCTTGTTCGCTGAAATACGACATTACCTCGAATCCGTCCATACCCGGCATGTTGAGGTCCAACAGTACCAGATCGAATCGGTGCTGCTTAAAAAGCGCTACGGCCTCTTTTGGGTCTGTAGTGGATTGGACATTCGGGTAGCCAGCGCTATCAAATATCTCCTCCACCACGAGGAGATTCAGCGGTTCGTCATCAACTACCAGAATCTGCCCAGCTTTTATTTCCGACTCGGTGATCATGCGTATCCCATCAAATTGGCACGGTAATCAAATACTACTCGCCCTGCAGGTGGTGATTGAGTAAATTGACGAATATAGATTTGTTGCGTTGTTTAATGGATGTTTTGTACATTGTCGAAAATAGTGATTGGTTAATGATAACTAGCAAAGTTAAAATAGATTGATAATCATAGCAAATATTCTGGTAGGGTTTGTCGCCTTTCTTCATGTTTATTTCCTTGTTCTTGAAATGCTCCTTTGGGATAAACCATTTGGTCTGCGGACATTTGGACATACGAAGGAATTTGCCGGAGTATCAAAGACCCTCGCAATGAATCAGGGACTCTATAACGGGTTCCTGGCAGCTGGACTTATGTGGGGTCTTTGCCTGGGTTCGGCAGGGAATTCAATCAAGATCTTTTTTTTGAGTTGCGTCGTGATCGCTGGAGTCTTCGGTGGAATAACAGCAAGTCAAAAGATACTGTTGTTTCAGGCGTTACCGGCGGTTTTGGCACTCGTTGCTCTATTTCTTACTTGAACGCACCAAATTTGCCAGGTTGTCTATCAGGGATTGCCTTGCAATCATTAACCAGTGCCCGTCCAGTATCCCATATCCAACCATGAAGAACACGAAGGATACTAAGAAAATATATTGTTATATCAATTTCTTACCTTCGTGCGCTTCGTGGTGAAAACTATAGGACCTGTCGAATATCCGCCTGTTTCAAAAACACCTCCTCACTTTCCTGTTCTGCTTGAATGGGCTCTCCAAAAAGCTGTTGAAAT
The DNA here is from genome assembly GCA_036784775.1 of Chromatiales bacterium. Classification (GTDB taxonomy): domain Bacteria; phylum Pseudomonadota; class Gammaproteobacteria; order Chromatiales; family Chromatiaceae; genus QGON01. The sequence goes on from JAMJIN010000207.1 coordinate 5,884, forward strand.
TCATCAACTGCAATATAGGACCAGGCAGAGCGGTCACTGAATAATTGCTTCATCAAGGCACGATTGAGCGAATGGCCTGGCTTGTAGGCGTAGTTGTTAGCGGCTGAGTAAAACCGCGCATAGATGGCGAAGGCCGCCTCGCTGCGTCGATACATCCTCCGTCAGAACGTCAC
>JAMJIN010000565.1:0-1123 GCA_036784775.1 Chromatiales bacterium
GATCGTCTACGTGTCCAGCGGGTAGTTGTTCGAAGAACTGTCCAGGTAAACGCAGTGGCATACCAAACACTAGTTCGGCCGAGGAACATCCTAGATCTTCCTTCACAGCAGCACGTATCCCGAGTAGAACTGTCGGAAGCACCAAGATCCAACAGTTAGCAGCTGCTTCGAGACGACTTTTCAGTGATGACTTGAGTTGACGATGGAATCTCTCGACCATGCCGTTGGCTTGCGGGTGATAAGATGTCGTTCGAACACGAGTGCATGCCATGATTTTCATTAGCTCCGTCCAGAGATTGGACTCAAACTGTCGTCCTCTATCCGAAATGATTGTCGACGGAACCCCGAATCGTGAGATCCATTGGTCGAGAAGAGCGCGAGCACAACATTCAGCAGTTGCATTGACCATTGGTATAGCTTCGGGCCAACGGGTGAAGCGATCCACCACTGTGAACAGGTAATTATATCCCTGCGAATGAGGAAGTGGGCCTACAATGTCAACATGAATTGCATCAAAACGGCGATCGGGAATGTCAATCTTGTGAACAGGAGAAGCGATGTGTCGCTGAATCTTCGACTGTTGACATGAACAGCAGTTCCGCGCCCATTGCGTAACCTCTCGATTGAGACCATGCCACACGAATCTGGCAGAAACCAGGCGTTTGGTTGCTTTGCCACCAGGATGAGAAAGATTGTGCAACTGATCGAAAATGTCTCGACGTAAGACACGTGGCACAACAGGTCGAGCATATCCTTGCGAGATATCACACAACAGCGTATCAGTTGAATCGAGAAGTGGCAGATCTACGAGTTGCAACCCAGTGATAGCCGTACGATAGGCCGGCATTTCGTCGTCTTCTCGTTGTAACTGTGCCATTCTTTCGTAGTCGACTGCAGACGATGTAATGGCATTATTCTGATCACACAGTTCAGCTCTTGAGAGTGTATCAGCAACCACGTTGTCTTCTCCTTTGAGATATCTGAGATCGGTAGTGAATTCAGCAATGTACGATAGGTGGCGCGTCTGTCGAGGCGAATGTTTGTCAGAGGGGTTGCTGATGGCGTAGGTCAACGGTTTATGATCTGTGTTGACATGAAACTCTCGCCCTTCTACAAAGTATCT
>JAMJIN010000566.1:0-1122 GCA_036784775.1 Chromatiales bacterium
CTCACATATTATACCAATCTTTGCCAATTATATTGGTCAGTTTAATCTCTTTAATGGTTCATCAATTCATTCTTTTCTCATTACGTGCCCTAGATATCCCTCTTCTCGATTTTACATTATCCACTCTTTGCAATACTTCTTTATTTTGCCATATTAAATTGTATTCTTATAGAAAGATCGTTTATGTTGCATCCTATGTACTTTGTCTACCTTTTACTGGTTACGTGGCAACTGGTTTGTGTGTTTCCCAGGTGAAGGTTCGGGAAGAAGATGAGGGGTGGATCTATGGAATGTACACGTGTCGTTCTGGGAACAAGATGGGCAGCGCCGACTGGGAGATCGAGCTGAAGAGAGCAAGTAAGTGGCACGGTCATCATGACAACCTGCATGCAAACAATGACCAGTGGTACTTATATTTTGTTTTTTTACCATAATTTTAAATATGTCTATCACATTGCATGCAATGTTTTTTGTTATAATAGTTGCTTTTTGTTTTATTTTGTGTGCATCTGTGTGTGTGTCATTAGAAAGTGAACATTCTTTGAATGGATGGTCATTATGGTTTCTTGGATTTTTTATTAGACAGTTTATTTACCTCACAAGAAACTTTTGGCCACTTCTTACGGCCTTCATCAGCAAACTGACATGCTATAGTCCACCATCAAAGGCCATGTGAAGCTGCCAAAGTATTCAGAAAATTCAGCCAATTCTCTTGTGAGTTAAATAAGATGTCCAATGAAAGTGATAATTGTTTTAATAACCAATTAAGAAATTTTACATTTTGTGCATAACCTTGCATATTCCTACCTTAGGCTGTGATAGCCAGACTTGGGGTCAGTTACATTGTAATTGGAATTGAAATACCATTTCAAATTCCCGAACTGGAATTGGTGTTTTGTTTTTAAACATAATTGGAATTGGTAAAAATGTAATTGGTGTTTTCAGTTACTTTTCCAATTACATGATATAACTTTTTAACTCAAATTATTCGCTACAAGTAATCTATAAATATACTACGTTGCATATATCATATTTGTTTGCCGTTATGTACCATAATATGCAGAAGTAGTCAAATCAAACATGGTTTAAAAACAGGGGTACCTGACAAGCCAGCTGCCGTCA
>JAMJIN010000208.1:0-5993 GCA_036784775.1 Chromatiales bacterium
GGCCATGGCGGTCTCCTCATTTGGCTTCAGGTTCAGTATGCGCCACCCACTGACTCAATAGCTGAGCCTCAGGGGTAATCAGGTTAATTTTAGTTCATCTCCCGCAGGAAATTACCTTTCCATGTAGGCTGGGTTAGCGCAGCGTAACCCAAAAAACACTCTGGCTGACGCCGCTCCTTGCCCGAGCATCTGTGCCAATAGCGAAACATCATATGCCCGGCAGATCACTCGATCCCGAAAGCCAGGTATCCACCGCCCGCGCACACTGCCGCCCCTCTCGGATCGCCCACACCACTAAAGACTGCCCCCGGCGCACATCACCGCAGGCGAACACCCCCCTGGTGCTGGTCTGATAGTCCTGCTCATTCGCCGCCACGTTACCACGGTGATCGAATGCGACCCTTAAATACTCCAGCAGCCCCGCATGCACGGGATGGGCATACCCCATCGCAAGCAGCACAAGTCCGGTCGACATCCGGAACCGCTGGTTAGGCTGCGGCTGCTTCGACCAACTGCCATCCGCCTGTTGAATCCACAACAGACGCTGCAACGACACACGGCTTATGCAGCCACCACTCCCCTCAAAACTGCAGGCATCCCAGCCCCAGATACGCTCCGCACCCTCCGCTTCTGTATCCGATTCACCTGCTTGTGGCACCGGTTTCGGCCAGTGCTCCAGCACATCCGCATCCTTTGATGGCCGATCATGGTATTGCACCTGAGTCACCACTTTCGCCCCCTGCCGGATTGCCGTACCCAGACAATCACTGCCTGTATCCCCACCACCAATCACCACCACCGACTTGTCTCTGGCGTCAATCTCAGATGCCGGAGCTATCTCATCCCCCGCACCCCGCCGGTTCTGCTGTGAGAGGTAGTCGAGAGCATAGTGAATACCCCGCAACTCACGACCAGGAACAACCACCTCGCGGGGTTGAGCCGAACCACATGCCAATACCACCGCATCCGACGACTGCTGCAGCTCCGGTGCAGCCATCGAAACGCCAACATTAACCCCCGTGCGAAAACAGATGCCCTCGTCTTCGAGCTGTTGCAGACGACGATCCACTATCCGCTTATCGAGCCGAAAATCGGGGATGCCGTAGCGCAGCAGGCCACCGATACGATCCGCCTTTTCAAAAACCGTCACCCTATAACCCGCCCGTGCCAACTGCTGGGCACAGGCTAAAAACCAGCGGGACCTGAACCAATGATCGACACCCGTTGATCCCGTTTATTTTCGCTGGGCTGCGGCTGCACCCAACCGGACGACCAGGCGCGCTCGGCAATCGCCAGCTCAATATTTTTTATCGTGACAGGAAATTGGGCGAGACTGAGAGTACAGGCGTTTTCACAGGGGGCGGGACAGAGACGCCCGGTGATCTCAGGAAAGCTGTTGGTCGTATCCAGTTGATCGTAGGCATGGCGCCAGTCCCGGCTCTCCACCAACGTGTTCCACTCGGGGATGATGTTATGCACCGGGCAGTAGTGGTGGCAGTAGGGCGTGCCGCAATCCATGCAGCGGTTCGCCTGTCTTGCCGCCTGGCTTTCAGGCATGACATCGACATATTCACCCCAGTGGCGAATACGGACTTTGGGATGTTCTTTGACCGCCTCCTCCCGTGGGCGCCGCAGAAAACCATGGAGATCTTGCATGAATCTCTGACCAATGATGACCTAAGTAGAGTTTAGGTCATCTGGTCAGAGTCAGTTGGAAGGTCAGATTTATTGCTCGATTGTCATCTCGACCGTAAGGCGAGATCTCAAGCTACTGTGTTGGCAGCGAGTTACCAGACAGCAAAAAAACTGTGGTGCGTCCCCTATTGTTGTCTGTTGTTTTCGCATCCAAACTATAGGTTATACTACTAGGTAGTATTTATTCTTACCACACCCCAGAGGCAACCCATGGCCACAGTCGAAAAACTCAGCATCGCCCTGACCCCAGAAATTGCCCAGGAAGTTCGTATGGCGGTCAAAAGTGGTGACTACGCTAGCAGTAGCGAAGTGATACGTGAGGCCTTGCGGGACTGGAAGCGAAAACGCGCCCTGCAGGATCAGGAGATCAATGAGCTGCGCGGCCTGTGGCGTGAAGGCGTAGAGAGTGGCAGCGGGCGGTACAGCTCTATGGAAGAGATCAAGCAGGCAGCCCGTAAACGCTTGGCTGATAACGACCAGTAAGCTCTGACTATGGCCGTTTTTCAGAAGACCGCCCAAGTGGAAGAAGATCTAATCGATATCTGGCTCTACATCGCCCAGGACAACCCTACTGCAGCCGACCACCTGCTCGACACCTTTGAGGAGAGAGGCTGGCAGCTTGCTGAGAATCCGAATCTGGGGCAGGCGCGACCGGACATCGCTGAGGGCTTCCATCATCTGCCCGTGGGTCGCTATCTGCTACTCTACCGGAAGATTCCTGGAGGGATTGAGCTGGTGCGCGTGGTGCATGGTATGCGAATATTGAGTTCACTATAAGCAATCTCCGTCCAGAAACGACCTATTTTCATCAGGCCGATATTTTTTCGGCAAATAAGTTAATAAGTTTTGGGGTCAGAGTAAAAACTCAAAACTTCGAAGAGTGCTTTACTCTGACCCCAAACTCCCAAGGTGCGGTCGTTAAAGAAAAAAAGACGCCCCGTATGTTAGCAGCTGCAAACGGAGCGTCTATTTCTGACTACATATTCTCCCTGCTACAATAGTCCAATCAGATAGATCAGTTGCTCAACGTCGCTTCTAAGCTGAGTTTTTTCGGGACTCGGAAGCATCCAGTCTTTCGGGCTGTCAACATCATCCAGCTTTTGCAGGAGGCTCGTCAGACTGTCAATTGCAAGCTCATAGTTTCCTGCACTGATCGCATTTGCTGCGGAATTAAGCTTATTGGAAAGCGCGTTTCGTCTTCCCTTCGCAGCGTTATTGTTCTTTGCATCGATTACGCTGAGATCATACACCAATGCGTCTGCGCTAATCATTCGTAGCCAGTCTTCGGTGTATCCGCTGGTCACTCCGGGATCATTTGGAAGTGGGTCTACCGCGTCACCAACACCATCACCGTCACTGTCAGGGTTATTTGGGTTCGTACCGGAGCCATTGACTTCGTCCCCGTCGGTAACCCCATCACCATCACTATCTGGATTCAACGGATCAGTTCCAGTGGCAGGATCAACTTCGGTACCGTCCAACAGGCCGTCGTTATCAGAGTCTGCATTGTAAGGATCGGTACCGAGCAAGAGCTCCATGCCGTCTCCCAAACCGTCGCTATCCGCGTCGTTAAACGTATTCGGATATGGATCGAGGCTATCGGATAGGCCATCGCCATCGGAATCAGGATTGAGCGGATCGGTGCCCGCGCCCAACTCGTCCCCGTCGTTCAGCCATCGCCATCCGAGTCCGCATTGTTAGGGTCGGTGCCGTAGATATTCGTTTCGTCAATATCTGAAATACCGTCACCGTCGGTGTCTGGGGCGGCGGTGGATTCGCTCCATCGCGCATATCCATAGGTAATGAAATTACGAGCCGCGAAGTCACTGACGAAATTTCCCGCTGGGTCTGAGAAGTGGTAAATAGCCATCCTCCCGAAGACTACGTTGCCACCCAGAACATTGTAACCAGTCACATATGAAGGGTGACCGGCCGTATTAACAGGAAAGACTTGATCGAAAATAGCTTGTGCCGCAGCTGCAGCGTCTGATGCAGTGGAGAATGCAAAGTCATGATTCCCTTCTACGCAGTTAGTGAACACGTCTAAGCAAGTTCCTATAAAGAACTCAACATCGTACAAATTTCCAGAGACTAAAACCCCTGTGGCACCGGTAACCTCGCCAGAGCCGTTAACCTGAGTGACAGCCGCATGTGAGGGGGCGGTGAATAAGACCAGCCCCAACATGAGCCCGCAAAAGTTATTTTTTGTTTTCATCGTTTTTCTCCTTATCGGTATCGTGACCGCTGTGCTTCTCATCGTGAGGCGCACTATGAATGCTAGGCGTTCCCCACAGGCACCTCGTACTCGTTTCTCCCGTTGACTCTCTCGGGTTACGTAAAGTCAAGGCAAGTTGCAGGCCAAAGATGACATGATGCGAATTAGCCTGGATAAGATTATGATTTCGTTTGGTTTCTATCGTGAAGAGAAGCTCAGGGAGGCTGGTCGATGAGGGGTGCAACCCACCCTATGGGGTGGCGGGTTTGCCGGAGTCTTACACGGAGCTCAGGGTTTTGGCGGGCGGTGAATGCCGTGTTTTTGCATGCGTTTTCGCAGGGTACTGGGAGGGACATCCAAGGCCTTGGCGGCCCCGCCTTCGCCCTCGATCTTCCAGTGGGTCGTTTCGAGCGCCCGGACGATGCAGCAGGCTTCGGACACGGCGAGGGTCCGGGGACAGGGGGACACCTCGGGTACACCCAGCGTATCCATCAGGCGAAGACGGGGACCTTGGGTGTTGATCACCGCTCGTTCGATCACGTTCTGTAGCTCGCGGACGTTGCCGGGCCAGGGGTAGCGTTGCAGGGCCTCCATCGCTCTGGTCGGTACGGTGTCAATGGACTTGCCCGATTTGTGGGCAAGCTTCTCGACGAAGGCGCCCACCAGCAGGGGGATGTCTTCCCGACGCTCCCTGAGTGGCGGCACGATGATCGGGAACACCTGCAACCGGTAGTAGAGATCTTTCCGAAACCGGCCGCTGCGAACCTCTTCCTCCAGCTCTCGATTGGTCGCTGCGATGACCCGGACGTTCACCGGGATCGTCCGCGAGCTGCCCAGCCGCTCGAACTCACCGTCCTGGAGCACCCGCAGCAGCTTGCTCTGGAGCTCCAGCGGCAACTCGCCGATCTCATCCAGAAACAGGGTCCCGCCGTCGGCCACTTCGAAACGACCCACCCGTTTGGCTTCGGCCCCGGTAAATGCGCCTTTTTCGTGGCCAAAGAGTTCGCTTTCGATCAGGTTCGCCGGCAAGGCCGCGCAGTTCACTTTGACTAGGGGCCGGGCGCTACGGGGGCTCCACTGATGAATGGCCCGGGCGACAAGTTCCTTGCCCACGCCGGTCTCACCGAGCAGCAGGACGGTTGTGTCGGAGGAGGCGACCTGCTTTGCCCGGAAGAGGACGGACTTGAGGACGTCGCTTTGGCCGATGATCCCGTCGACGTTGTGACCTCCCTTGACCTCTTCGCGAAGATAGAGGTTTTCTGCCTGGAGTTGCTGCTGGAGTGTCTGGATCTCCGAGAGCGCTTTGTGGAGCGATTCGTCGGTCTGCTTGCGGCTCAATGCGTTGGAGAAGATCTCCCCGGACAGCCGCAGTTGTTGAACCACCCCGTCGAGCCAGGGGCGCTCAGTGCGAAGGGAAGCAAAGGCGACCGCTCCGATGATGGAACCGGCCACCGCCAGCGGGATCGCCACCACCGACTTGGGGCCGCACTTTCGCAGATACTCCTGGTCACGCCTTGCCTCAGCGGGCAGATCGGAACCTTGCGAAAACAGGAACATTTCGCCGCGGAGCATCTTCTCAGTGGCCCAGGGTAATTGATCAAACACAACCCGTGCCGGGGCTGGCTCGCACCCAGGAGCCGTCCACGAGTGGGTAGCGCAAAAGTGGGTCTTTTCTTCCGAGAACCCGAACAGGGCGCTTTGATCCACCTGTAAAGATTCTGCGATGCATTTCAGCCCCTGCTCGATCTGCCGGTCCATCTCGCCGGGCAGCAGGTTCAGGAACCGGGTCGAGAGTTGGGAAAGCAGGGTTTCGAACCGAAGCTGTTCTTCAACTGCCAATTCGGCCTGCTCCAGTTCTGTGAGTTTCTTTCTCAACCGCTGGTTTGACGCCCTCAGCTCGGCCGTATGTAGATGGCGGTAAAAACCCGAACATAATTGGCGAACAGCGGTAACCGGATGAAATAGCTGCAAATAGCGAGTCAGAAGAAACAGCCAGCGACAAAGAGTGACATCGAGAAAGAAATCGGGAAGATGTAGGGAGCCGTTGAGAAGGTGTGGTACCGGGTGTATCGACCTCGACAGT
>JAMJIN010000342.1:0-2083 GCA_036784775.1 Chromatiales bacterium
GGATGTGACGTTCTGACGGAGGATGTATCGACGCAGCGAGGCGGCCTTCGCCATCTATGCGCGGTTTTACTCAGCCGCTAACAACTTTTACACCCACCAGGGCGCAGATCGACCCAAGCGGCTTGTTGCTTGCCGAATGAATCAATTTTCTTCGCTTTGCCGCTCAGCGTCCGCTGGAGTTTTTGATGGTCAATATTGTCGAATAGGCCGGTTATATCTGCTATCAATATCCAGTTGATGTTCAGCTGCCAACATTGCTCTCGCAGCTCGTGGAGTGCTTTGTGTTGGCTGTGACCTTTGCGGAAGCCGTGGGAGAAGTCGTGGAACTTCTCTTCATAGATGGCGCTGAGTAGCATTTCCACGGCTCGTTGGACGATCTTGTCCTCGAATTCGGGAATGCCAAGGGGGCGATTCTTTCCGTTTTCCTTTTCTATCCACACGCGTTTTATCGGCGGTGCTCTGTAGCTTCCGCTACGTAGCCGCTGGTGCAGGCCGGCAAGGTTCTCTTCGAGGTGCTCGCCATATTCTGCGGCGGTAACCTTGTTGAGTCCGGGTGCTCCCTTTTTGTTGAGCCTTCTATAGGCTTCGCGCAGAAAGTCCACATCCATACGATGAGCAAGGGTGGTGAACACCCGCTCTGGATGTTGACGTGCCTGTTGTGCAATTACCTGAAGTTGCGTTAATACGGTTGGTGATCTCAAGGTATCTCCCGTAGTTCCTTTCAGTTCTTCGTTATACCCTGCTTCTCCTTCCCTTCAGTGGGTCGCTTGAGCATCACTTCCCCACCTTCCCGGTTTGCGCTACGTCGCTAACCATCGGTACTACGATCCGCTAAGACTACCGAACGCTCTTCTCGTGGTCGTTCGCTGTTCGCTATCCTTCCACGATACCCTGCTTTTGCCCTTGGGTTTGTGTTTCCATCGTTGCCAATGGACTCACCGACAAGCAGGGCGGCTCGTCGATGCCTGGAGTATTTGGTGAAGGCTGCTCCTGTACCTTGCTCCAGCAGGGAAGCTTTCGGCCCTCCCGAGTTCCCGGGCTACCCCCGTAAACAGATGACCAGGTCTAAGATCCCGGTGGTGACCTGAATACTTGCCATTGCGCATTCAGGTCTGATGCCTTCCAGAAAATCCAGTCTGTCGGCTTTCCCCTGACCACTCTCGAGCAATCAGGTTTATCCAGTGACCACAACTATACATTTTTCGGGATTCAATACTGACCCTCCGTTCTTGATCCACTTGGCTTCGGACTCCCGTCACCGGGTTTGCCCTCAAGTTTCACTACTGCCCCGCCGGCCAGGCTTTAGGCAGATGGGACTTGTATCTTTCGACACGCACCCACTGGGTAACACTAACCAATTTCATCCCTTACTGGGAATTCCGAGGCTCCGAGTTTAGCTCGGCACAAGAATTTGCCTTGTTATGTGTTTTGTACCATAATTTGGTATATATTGGTATGCGAGGTGTATTATGGCAAAAAATACTAGCATTACACTGGGTGACCATTTTGATGGTTTTATCTCTGGTCAAGTGAAAAGTGGCCGTTTTGGTTCTGCTAGCGAAGTGGTTAGAGCCGCTCTTAGATTGCTTGAAAATACGGAAACAAGGCTTGAAACTTTGAGACAAATGCTTAATGAAGGCGAGCAAAGCGGTATTGCGGATTACGACTTCGATGCATTTATGGCTGAGCTTGATAGCGAAAATGGAAAATGAAAGCATTCGAGCTAACCCGGAAAGCAAAACAAGACTTTAAAGAAATTGCCATATATACCGAAAAACGCTGGGGGCTGGATCAGCGTTATCTGTATGCTAAGCAATTTGATGATGTTTTTCATTTTCTAGCCGAAACCCCTTCTGTTGGAAAGAAATGTGATTATATTAAAACTGGTTACAGGAAATTCCCCCAAGGAAGTCATATTATTTATTACCGAGAAGGTATGAAAAGCAAAATAATGGTAATTCGTATTCTCCATAAAAATATGGACGTCGAATCGAGACTTTACCCCAGCGTTGCATAAAAACAGGCCAGCAATGACTACGCTGCCTTCTCGATTTCATCCAGGTAATGCAATAACTCGTTTTGC
>JAMJIN010000209.1:0-3069 GCA_036784775.1 Chromatiales bacterium
TTTAAAAAAATAATTCAAATGAACTGCAACGGAAAAGGAAAGTGGACATTGTCATGTATCGAACAGTCAGCAGAATTTGAGTGCCGGCAAAACGCTTTTCAAAATACCAACCTGTTGCATCCCAACCCCTGTAAGAACGTCACCGAGATCTCATGTGCGCAAAGGGATGATGTTGAATTTGAGTGGCTTGGAGAGGCGGTATGATTCGCATAATATATATATATTTATTGCAGCGTAGGTTGTACGCAGCAAATGTTGCTCTTTGCATTTCGTGGCTTCTGAGGATACAGTATTGTGGTGTGCCCGTCTATGAATGTGACTATCACGTCACGCATATAGACCGAGAAAATATAACATCATCAATTCTTTCATAGGTACCTCCTCAATTCTCTTGAAGGTCCCTCATCAATTATTTTGAAGGTCCCTCCTCAATTCTCTTGAAGGTCGCTCCTCAATTCTCTTGAAGGTCCCTCCTCAATCCTCTTGAAGGTTCCTCCTCAATTCTCTTGAAAGTCCCTCCTCAATTCTCTTGAAGGTCCCTCCTAAATTATCTTGAAGGTCCCTCGTCAATTAACTTGAAGATTCTTCAGTAGTTTGAATGACAGTTTCGATCCCCTTTTGAGGTGGAGATAAAGTCGTCTCCTGTGTTAAAGTATAGAAGGGATGGATTTATGCATGCAAATATTGAGACGATCCCTGAAATGTTGAGACGTTCACTTAACACCCTGGTGCATAAGGGTCGTCTCAAAAATTAAAGAACAAACACATGTGGATTATGCACATTTTTTATTAACATCTTTTGATATGTTGAAGCCAATCAAACACGAGACAGTCGTTAGCGACGAGATCGGTATCGAATATATCGACAAAAGTTCTCGTCGTATAGCCGTTACAACGAATCAGTATATAAGATGCACAATATTGTTTGCAAACATTCGATAGATTGTTTTTAAATCTCTTGGAATTATGAGTCCATTCGGAGCAGTGTTTTTTCATGAAGGTGCGGAACGTCGCGTGCAGGCGGCAGGCCGTACGAACAGAAGTATTCGCCACGTATGTTAGCGACCAAGTACAGCGCTATCCAGTGCTCACCCGGTTCGTCGCCGTCGTTGGTGTTGCACACGAAAGCGGCCGGAAAAGCTTCCGTCTTTGGGTACGACACTGCGAAAGATGGATTTGGTTCGTGGATCTCTCGGTAGTAGTGCATCGATCTGTTTAGTGTCCATTTAGAAGTCGTAGACGACGTTCCGACTGTTGTCGATTTCCAGCAAGGATTCGAGCTCGACGTACGCGAATAAATTGATGGTATCTGCGAGCGCCGCAGGGAAATGAATTTCGATGCACAGGTTGACCTTTTCTACCATATGGAAGCAGGCACCCTCGCACACGCTGGGGATGAGATCGAAACCGAAGAAGGTGTAGCCGTACCGGTAGTCGTCGCGAGTCAGGTCGTTCCCCTCGACTTCCCACACCTTACCGGTCGAAGCCAACAGGTTGAGGTACCTCCTCACGTAACAGTTGTTGGCGAAATTCGGCTGGAGTGGTTTGTCGGGTACCTGTCGTCCGTCCACATACACGGCAAGGAAGTTGATGTCGTTATGCTTGGCGTTAAACGGGTTCTTGGCGTACGAACCGTTGCACGCGTCGTTGTCGATGCAGCACAGCACCAGTCAGGGTACCGAGGAAGAGGTTCTCGTGCGTGTGTGCGACCGGGCTCCACGCGGGATGGAATAGACTTTGTAGTCGACGGAACGCATCGTATACTTGACCGTGCTCTTCTCGAACGCTTTGATGTGCGCCATCTGCACGGCTGAACTCAGGGTGGCTTTCTTCGCGAACTAGGTGGCGTCGACGAACTGGATCTTGTAACCAGGTTTTAAACTATCGGCCATGAGCACGAACGCGTCCTTGCTGCGCACCAGTCGTATCTTTACATCGACATCTTTGATCAGGAAACGATCTAGTAGGAACAGGTCCACGTGGATTCGTTCCATCATCGCGACGACGAGATTCTGCGAGATGTGCCTTCGTCGTGCCAAGAACCGCTAATTCGCTGCTACGCCGTCAACGTCGATGGCGTCCATGCGATCGGCCGTGTCTTTGTACCACAGTTGACTCAACAGTTGCGACTTCCTTGCCTCGGTACCGTAACTCAGTAGCGTCTCGATATAAGCACGATACGCGTACGTGTTGGGCGAAGGGGTCACGAGCAAACCGTTCGTGCAGACGTCGACTTGACTGAACAGCGAATGCAACCAGTTATACACCGGACCCAACACGGCGGCCGGATCGAGATCGGCCCCGGCAGCAGTGATCACCTTCGTTTTCACGATCAGGTAAGTGTTGGCGAGATCCAGGTAATCGTCTCCCGCTCCCGGTGGTAAGAATTCGATCGGTCCACCCGAGCCGAGTGAAGCCGTCTATTGATGTTCCACCCATTGACTGTGAACGAAGCTGGTCTTAGACGGCGGCACGCCAAAGAGATCGATATCGCTATTGACCCCTCGCACGATTGTCTATGAACGAACGCCATCGTCGTCGTCGATCACGTCGGCTGTCCTCATCTGACGGTGCATCTGTGCTGTACTGAAGCGCCGATACGCGATCGTGCGTTTTGTACATTGCCGTTTCGGCGGTCGCACGCCGGGAGGAGGAGGAATCGACAACAGTCCACTAAGCAGGTCCTTCCCGGCCTCCGTTGCATGTCTTTTGGTGGCTGTTTTTATGTTCTGACTGGACATGACATCGTCGGCAATGTGAACGCCATTCTTCAAAGCTCGTTTTCCCAACGTCACGGCGCCTCGTTTGATGAGCGGCATGGCGCTACGGAGCAGACCGCCAAGCACGCTTCCCAATCTTTGTCCACACTGTACACGAGCACCGACGAAGTAGGGCAGCGGGCCACCCGCCTGTCGCGCGCAATAGTAGCTACAATTCATTTCAGAACAGACCGGTCTTGCGACGAAGAAAATGAAGGTCACAGTCACCTTACTGCGTTGGAATGATACAGGTCGTCCGGTATGGTCACTTATATCGAACAGGATCATACCGAATTCTTTGAGCAGCAAC
>JAMJIN010000567.1:0-1118 GCA_036784775.1 Chromatiales bacterium
AACGACAGTGTGATGTTCTTGTGGCGCCCAGTCAGAACTCGCCACATCAAGTATTGCATCATGCACGAATTCTTGTTCTGGCCGCTACAGTTGTCAGCGTGTAGATGGACATCACACTCGCCCACACCGTACTTCTCAAAGAAGTAGTGCAGCATTGACACTACACAGTTGCTACCCTTCCCAGTGTTGATGCTCTCATCGAGCATGAAGTTGACCTGTCTGGGGAATGCCTCACAGGCAACACCGAAGAGGCCACACTTGCGAGGACACTTAAAATAGATGGGTCCAGGCTGTAGCGGATCTGACGGAAAGTGTACTTGCTGGGCGAAATCAAAGCTGTAGTGGCTTTTCCCAGCGTAGCTACATGAAGCATGTGGACCCAGGGTCAAATTGGGTGGCATATTCTCTTTCACCGATCTGCACACATCTGTGTAGTGGGTGCGCTCTGATGTAGCCCTGCGTAAATGTTCTTCATAGTCACGAACTGCGGCAGTCTTCTCTGCATCAGGCAAGTTGGCCGACCGCGCTAGCTTCGTGACTCCCTTCTGACAATACCAGCAGAGGTCTGTAGCTGGTCGCATAGTGACGACGAATGGCAGAAGCTGCTGCCACAGCCTACGAAAAGTCTGCACTGCCACCTTCCGCGTTCCAGCAGCATCAGTTGCATCACAATACTGCAAATACACCTTCTTCTTGGTGCAATTGGTTGGCAGCAACTTCATGTCGGTTTTCCAGTGTCCTGGAGTGCGGCCGGGAAGGATGATGGCGTTTGCCTCAGCATAGTTTACTATGAAGTCCACGACAGCACGGGTGTCATCAAACTTCAATGCATTTGCTGGCCTCTTGCGCTTGCTCCGATGAACCCGTGCTTCAACACCAGCCACCTTGTAGTGAGCAATCAGAGCAGTGAGCTTGTCCTGACTGATTGCATGGAGCTTTTTGAAGATGTCCCGGCAGATACGGAAACCATGCAGGTAGAAATCAGTTCGCTGGGCTTGCCTTTCTTGCTGCTGACCTCTCCGTGTCTTTCTGGTCATCGACGACAGATGCATGCCACATGACAGTTTAGCCAGAACAGCAATATCTAGCTCGTCATGTGTCATAGCCAGGTACTGCAG
>JAMJIN010000210.1:0-5753 GCA_036784775.1 Chromatiales bacterium
GGCTCCCTACATCTTCCCGATTTCTTTCTCGATGTCACTCTTTGTCGCTGGCTGTTTCTTCTGACTCGCTATTTGCAGCTATTTCATCCGGTTACCGCTGTTCGCCAATTATGTTCGGGTTTTTACCGCCATCTACATAATGGCGATGCCCGAACGTGACTTCAGCACCTCAGCCACCTTTTTCAGATATTTTCGATGCTCTCCCCCCAACTCCTTGGAAGCTGCTGCAAAAGCGACCGGATCCAGGCGGATCGCCGAATTGCTGTCTGCCAGATGCGTGGCAATTGCTATCGCCGTTCCGTAGGGAAAAAATGCTACGCCAAGCGTGGCCAGCGCACCCGTCTTGATCGCCTTACCCAACGCAATCGAAATCACATCGCTTGGGTCTATCTGGAGATTACCCATCTCCCCGTAGACGGGTATATTCAATACGATGTTGTCGTTTTTATCCTCCAGTATACCGAGGGCGGTATCCAGCGGCATGGAGATCTTTGCAGTGAGTTTCTGCGCCTTTTCGTCACTCACCGGAGAAACCTCAAGCCTGTTGAGTTCAATTTTGTTGTCCGCCGCAATCTGTCCCTTGTCGAGATTGAAGTCGATGGTCAGATCCAACTCGCCGCTATCCATGTTGTAACCTATGGTGTCTCCTGAATATGAGGAGATCTTAGGCAGCTCAAACGCATCGATCTTACCTTTAACATGACCGCTGGGAGGGCGATAAAAAGGGGTGTACTCAGCATCCAATGTGAAACGGGGGTGCCTGCCAAGATTGGCGTTAAGATTGAGACTGGTCAGCTTCTCCGGTTGGGTACTGTCTATTCCCTCTACCTCGAAAGCTTCGATGATTGTCGTCATGGCAAAGGGAGGATCGACAAAATCGTCCCGCACATGGATTTTATTCTCCCCCAGCCAGACGATCTGATCGATCACAATCGGCAGCGGCATTTCGACAGCCCCCTCTATTTGCGGTTCAGGCTGCGCCGGTTTTTCTTCGGTCTCCTCCCGTTTCTGCTCGACTTCCTGAAGCGAAACCGCAGGCTGCGCTTCGGCATCGATCTTGTCTGCCTCTCCCGTCAACAGCTCAGTCATCAACTCCCGGAAGACGACAACATTCCAGTGCCCCTTTCCGGATCTTTTCAGGGTCTTTTCAATGCCCTGTTTTTCGATCTGTTTTATGACAAATCCGTCTTCCATAGAAAATGACCAGTCGCGGAGATGGATCGATTCAGTGAACAGGATACGTTCTCCCTCCTGCTCAACGGGCGCAGAGAGTTCCAGCCCTTTGAAAGCGGTCTCTGTCATGGCCAGGCGGTTGCCCTCGGTTATGGCCACCTCCACCATCTTCAGCTGCTCCAAGGCAAACAAGTCCACTTGACTGCGGGTGTCGCGAAAGGTGATGCCATCGAGTTGTGAAGCACCCTCTGCAGTGACGACCGGCACTTCACCGCCGGTCTTCAATGCAAATCGGCCATTCCACTCAAACTGCTCATTGGTCAGCGCAATTCCCGGATCAGGCAGATTTCCCTCAAGTGATTTCAACCCCAGGCGGCCCTCGGTTGCCAATGCCAAGGCAGCCATCTCAGGATCAGGTTGATCCAGAGAGAAATCCCCTGACCAAAGCACCTCTGCCAACTGCACCGCCCCCTGTGGAATGGAGAGGTCCACCCCATCCACCCGCAGATCGCTGTAATTCGAGAGCTGCAGTCCCCCCGCCTCATTTCTGTCCATCCTGAACAGCAGCTTGCCGAGTTTCAGGGCAGTAACAGCCACCTGGGCAGATTGTTCACCCGCATGGTTGATCAACAGGTGGCTCAAATCCATATCCCCCTCGACCTTGAGCGCCTGACCTTTGAGCGCCACATCACCCTGCCAGTTGATCTTCTCCAACGAGAGGGCATTCTGCGGATCAGAAAGCTGCAACTGATTCGTCATCACCCTGGCCCGATTGGAGAGTTCAAGCTGTCCCGCTTTATCGATAACGAGTTTGAGGTCCAAACCGCTGATCTCTACCGCCTCTGTAGCCACCTCTCCCAAATCAGAGGCACGGCCATCCATTTTCGTCTGCTGCAATCCGAGATCCCCAAGCACCTGCAGATGCAGGCCCTGAACACCCTGAGTCAGTTGAACCCTCCCCTTCCAACGGGTTGCGCCACTCACTATCTTCATTTTCGGCTTGGGCAGATCCACCTGGGTCAGGTGATGGTTGAGACTGCCGTTCAGATCCAATTCCAATCCCGCCGCAGAGGACCAACCACCCTGCGTGCTACCGTTCCACCGGGTCGACTTGTCAGCCACCTCAACCCAAGGGGTCTGCAGCTGGAGAGAATCCGTTCCCAGGTTGCCATCGGTACTCCAAAGGAAGCGGCCTTCCGGTTTTAATTCGACTTTGAACGCGCTATCGATGGTTAGCTGGCCCTTTAAGCGTGGCACTACTCCCGTGACCAACGTCTGAATCGGGTCCAATAAAATCTGCTCCAGTCCCAATTGCCCGGCAACCCAGGGCTCATCCAGAAACGGTCTGCTCTCTCCCGTTAGCTTTAGAGGTGCCTGGTTGAGCTTGCCGGAGAGGCTGAAACGGGCACTGTGTTGTGGCTTCCAACTCATTAAATCTTCAAGCTGGAGACTATCGATCTCCAGTTCGCTGTTAAAATCACCGTTGGTGTACATGACCGTCGTGTTGACGATCTTCAACTGATCAATCGCAAATCCCCAAGGCTCTCCCTCTCCGCCCATAGCCTCGCCGCCAAGTGTGCGTATCACGATACCGCCCAAATGCACCACGCCCTCCGCCTTCTGCTCCATGCCGAGCTGCAGGCCATCGATTTCAACCATGCGAAGCCGGGCGCGGCGACTGAAGAGGAAATGCCAGACAATCTCAGCGCTGCAGTGCTTCAACGCCACACGTCGTTCCCCCTCGCCTATAGCGGAGAGTCCACGGAGATGGAAACGGCCGCTAAAGGGATTGAAATCGACATCCTCGATCTCCACCTTTCGCATCCCACTATCAAGAAAATAACTGCTGATACCCATTTGTATGCCAAACGGGATAAAGACGAGCACACCGATGATGAGCAGCGTAAACCCACCCGTTACAGCCAAAAAACGCCTCGATTTCAGCTTGGCGGTTATGATTTTTATTAGCGAGCCAACGGTCATGTCACATTTCCTTGTCTGCCAATGAGAGAGTGGGACAAAATACGCCTGTCACTCCTTCTCTAGTCTATACCTTCCCAAAGATCAGAAGTACCTTCCTGTCGCCATCAGAATTCGATCAAACGAAACTCAATCAAGGCGTGGAAAAGTGAAGTTTGTTCCCCACCTGCACGGTTTTATTTCCCAGACCACGGAAAGAAAAGTGGTTTTTTTGCCCATTTTGGGGCAAAAAACGTGACTCTGATCTCACTCCTTCGGGGGGAAGCAAAAATGTGTGCGTCGATACCGGAAAAAGTGTGAACTGGAGACTGAAGAAGTTCCGCTGCAGCACCGATATTCTGGGTAACGAAAATATAATTAACAGGTGCAGCCATGAAAGCCTTACAAAACATCTTCGCAATGGTACTTACCGGAATCCTGGTTACCGCATGTGGCGGAGGTGGCAGTATCAGTGAGGCAACCACTTCCAATAGGGTGGAGTTCGGCGGCAGTGTAGGCGACGGACCTGTAGTGGGCGCCACCGTGACGATCCGCAATCGTAACTTTGAAGTCATCTCCTCCACGACCAGTGACAACCAGGCCAACTTCTCCTATGTCGGCGAGATCGCCGATGAGCAGTTCCCCCTGATCATCGAAGCCACTCTTGGTATCGACCTGGTAACCAATGCGCAGCCCGACTTCATTCTCACCGCAGTGGTCATGGATCGCAGTCAAACCCGCATCAACCTGAACCCCCACTCCACCATGATCGTGAAGACCGCCCTGGCCATGTCGGGTGGACTTAACCTCGCCAACCTCAACAGCGCCCGTGAAGCGGTAATCACCAAGATGAACTTCGGCCTCGACACCGCCCTGGTAACCGACCCGATAACCAACGATATCACCGACAACAATGTTGCAGTGATTACCAAGGCCAGTGAAGTCTTCGGTGAAATGGTACGCCGTGCCAGCTACTGGATCGGCAACGGCATCGATGAAGATGCAGTTTTCGCCGCCCTGGCAGCCGATTTGACCGACGGCGCACTGGATGGCGTTGGCGGACCAGGCACCAACGCACGCTATACCGCCATCGCCCATGTGGTATCCGCCCAAGTACTGATCGAAGCCATGCTCAATGATCTGCAGGTCAACAATGCTTCCGCCACCTTGGCGCTGGACAACGCTATCGAGCCGATCATGGGTAACGCGGGCACCGCCAACCGCTCCACAACCACTGTGACGATCAACGACCTGATGATTGAGCAGGCCAAGTTTGCACTGGCCGCTGCCCGGGCCATCGACCCGAATGTGAACTTCGATAACCTCCTCACCGTTCTCTTCAGCCTGGGCAGCAATGTTTCCACCACCGTGGTCTCCCAAGGTTTGGGAGATAGTGGCATGAACAGCAGCGTCACTATTTCAATCGACCAGTCCATCTCGCTTGCCGCCAGCAGCAACACCGGCGGCGTCAGCGACATCAACGTGGCCGCCAACAGCCCGGTCAGTATCAATACCGATGGCGGCAACACCGATGGTGGCGCAACCCCTACTGACCACCAGCCAGTGGCTCAGGCAGATAGCGCTTCCACCATTGAGAATTCCGACGTCACCATCAATCTGTTGAGCAACGACAGTGGCCTTGAGGATGGCCCGGTGACTCTGACCGTCTCCGGCAGCGCCAGCCACGGCACTCTGCAGGTGAACAGTGACGGCACCGTGACCTACAGTCCTGCAAACGGCTACCGCGGCGTGGACAGCTTCATCTATCAGGTCACTGATGCCGATGGCGACTCGGCAACCGCCAGCGTCAACCTGACCGTGAATTGCCTCAGCCAGTGCAGCTCTAGCGTACGCATTGCCTGGAATGCAAGCACCGGCGGGGATGTGGCAAGCTATAACCTCTATCACGGCAGCAGCAGCGGCAACTATGGCGACCCGATCGCAGTCGGCAACGTCGTCACCCACGACCTGGATGTCGACGGGGTAGGCAACCACTACTTCGTTGTTACCGCTGTCAATCTCGGTGGCCACGAGTCAAGCTTCTCCAGCGAAGTCAACGTCCAACTCTGATTGAATTCTCTCCGGACAAGGATGTCCAATTTACGCCGGTCACTCCGACCGGCGTTTTTTCGTGATATAAAGCCCACTTTCTAGCGTCGGCTGTTGTGCTGCCGAAGCATAAAATTAGACTGCCCAATACCAGATCCATGAAAAACGACGCCGCTGTCGTCTCATCCGCTTATCAACAATGATTTTTCATCTCGGCCTGAAACCTTTCTTGATTGTAACCCTGCTCCTGCTGGGGTTCTCCACTGCGACCCTGGCCAATCTTGTAGGGGAGGGAGCCAGGCTGATCGAACAGGGCAAAACGGAGCAAGCGCTACAACTGTTCAAGAAAGCGGCCAGCACAGGGGACAGCCTGGGTGCATACGGTCTCGGTGTGCTCTATTTTCAGGGCGTTGGCGTTGAAAAAGGTAACTTCTCAAAAACCCGTGGCAAGAGCAGCCCGCTCGGTGATGATATCGGGTAATGGAGCAATGGTCTGTTCACCAATACCCAAACGATCTGTTAAGTAATGCCAGAACGAGATATCCAGCTTACGGCAGGTTTTTTTCAAGCTG
>JAMJIN010000568.1:0-1117 GCA_036784775.1 Chromatiales bacterium
TACATTTCAATCGTCTAGCAAACATATTCCAATGCGTTCTCCTCAATAGTTGCAGAAGAGAAGACGAGGCGACGTCCCGCATCCCGAGGATGTCGAAGCAGGGGGGCGACTACTGCCGGAGACGGACACGGACTCGCCATCGTCCGACAACGAAAGATCAGCACGCCCCCGTCATCGTCCGACCCTTCGTCAGATTCCTCCGAAACGACATCGATGGAGGACAGAGACGATGACGGGGACGAGGACATCGAGGCAGCCCATCGCAGGACACCAGCGCGCGGGGCGGGCGTCGTCAAGCGGATACGACGCTTCTTTGGGCGCACGAAGAAGCGCTTCAGGAGCAAGTCCGGCAAGTCCAAAAAGTCCGGCAAGTCCAACAAGACCGGCAAGTGCAACAAGACCGGCCAGGCCGGCATGTCTGGCGCACGTGTAGATAGGGCGACCTTTATTCAGGACGCCGTCACCTATATGTTTTTACTTTTCTAAATCATATGGTGACGGCGTCCTGGGCGCCTAATCATCATTTTTGCTTTCCACACTACACTAAAATAATTTATTATATATACACTTCAGTTTCTTGACCTAAAGACATCGTCCATGGTGACCCCTCGCTGTCCTCAGGGAAGTTGCACCCCTGCATTATGTTCTATAGATGACCTACCGTAGTCGCCTTTAACGAATCGGGCAGCTCTTCGTTGAGTTGTTTCGAAAACTTTAATGTCTCCAATTGTGCAACCATATTCTAGAACAGGTCGAACGCGAGAGATATATGCTCTTTCTTTCAGTATTAAGGGTACATGATCTTAAATTACTCCTTAAGAATGACAAGGTAGAATTGACTTTATTGCAAGTTTGGGAGACATATGCTGACCAGGATAATTTGTCAGTGACAGTCAATTCAATATGTTTCCCTTCATCAACTTGTTCTATTATATGGCTGCCAAGTTTATATGATCTGGATAATGAATTTGAACTCGTATGTCCGGCAATTTTTTATATTGTACAATTTTTCAGGTGCATTTGAGTTGATTTGGTTCTAAGGGTGACTGGTGATAGGCGGGGTCTAGGTGATGATAGGCGCGGCCTAGGTGGTGAAAGGCTCGGACTATGGTGACAG
>JAMJIN010000343.1:0-2079 GCA_036784775.1 Chromatiales bacterium
CCCATATCCGCGGGCCAAAGACGGGTAAGCCCGCGGCCCGCTAAGTTTAGAGAAGATAAACCTATAATCTTATTAGACAGATGAAACACAAATAAACTGTAAAAACATAATGATTGTTTATTAAATAAAAAATAATATATGAACACTGTATAATGTTCGCTACTGAAATACTAATGTTGTTGTTTTTGTAGCGTCTAGCTAGTAACTAGTACTAGCTACTACTACGTCACCCACTGGCACTGATTCACCCAGTGTCATTTCCAGCAGGTCTGCAGTCACTAGCCTGAGACAGATCAGGTTCAGACTTGTGTGAATTAGTACAAGTGGGAATGAATCAGTACTGGTGAAATTGCAGACACTGAACAGTAGACAGTAGTTAATACAATTCAAAAATGCCAATTACCATTAGATATATACAAAAGGGTACATTCATGCCAAAAATATGCAATTTACAGAGTCTAGTCCAGTCGTAGTGTGTTGGAAAGCCAGTACACATTTAAAGAATTACAATGCAAAGATATGGGCATGCGGCTATGCATATATTTGATATGAAATGTCTGTATTAAAAGAATGCACATTATTAAAATGATACCATAGGAAGTCTCATTGTTGAAGAGGTTAAACTGCATTCCAATGTATAAAGCACTACAGTCATTCATAATTCCATGCAAGGTCTCAATTTGCAACTATATAATATTAAACAAAATAATTTTAAGCATTTATTAAACGGAATTACAATTTATAATCAGTTTTTATTAATCATAAAATTAATAATCTGGGTTTTGTATCAATGTTTTTATTAAGTCCAGGCCAAGCCTAAGTCCGGTGCGGCCCGATAACACTAGGCACAGGCACGGCCCAAGCCCGATGTGTTTAAATTGTTTTCAGCCCAGGCCCGGCCCGGTTCCGCAATATGTAGGCACATGCCCGGCCCGGCCCGCGAAATTATGTAGTGATATACTGAAATACTAATGTTGTTGTTTTGTAGTGACTAGCTAGTAGCTAGTACTAGCTGCTACTACGTCACCCACTGGCACTGACACCCAGTGGCATTTCCAGCATGTCTGCATTCACTAGCCTGAGACAAATCAGGTTCAGACTTGTGTGAATTAGTACAAGTGTGAATAAATCAGTACTGGTGAAATTGCAGAAACTGAACAGTAGACACTAGTTAACACAATTCAAAAATACCAATTACCAAATGCGGTGGGTATTGGGTACTGGCACTACTGGGCAGTGGGCTATGGGCAGTGGACATTGGGCTTGTAATTCAGGTGGGCAATATTTGGAGGGAAGACCTAGTTAATAGAATGTCCACTTGTTGGGTCAAAAGGTGATAAGTTGGTGGTTAATCTTGATTGCCTCTGCAAATACGTCTAAAGTAAACATATGGGTCTGGCTGCTTCCAGCCAGGTGAAATTATGTGGCTTGATATGGGGCCATTAGATCTATACAAAAGTGTACATTCATGCCAAAAATATGCAATTTCAGAGTCTACTCCAGTCGCAGTGTGTTGGAAAGCCAGTACACGTTTAAAGAATTGCAATGCAAAGTTATGGGCATGCGACTATGCATGTATTTGAAGTGAAATGTCTCTATTAAAAGAATGCACATTATGAAAATGATACCATAGGAAGTCTCATTAATGAAGAGGTTAAACTGCATTCCAATGTATAAAGAGTCATTCATAATTCCATGCAAGGTCTCAATTTGCAACTATATAATATTAAATAAATAATGTTAAGCATTTATTAACCGGAGTTATAATTTATAATCAGTTTTTATTAATAATAAAATTAATAATCTAGGTTTTGTATGAATGTTTTTTTTATGTCCAGGCCCAGCCCAAGCCAGGTCCGGCCCGCTCACACTAGGCCCAGGCCCGGCCCAAGCCCGATGTGTTTAAATTGTTTTCAGCCCAGGCCCGGCCAGGGTCCGCAATATGTAGGCACATGCCCGGCCCCGGCCCGTAAACCAAAATTTAGACCAAGGCCCTGCCCAGGCCCGACACAGACCGTGAATATATGGCCGAGGCAAGGCCCGGCCCGCAAGTTTCAGGCATTACGCGGCCCATATCCG
>JAMJIN010000344.1:0-2079 GCA_036784775.1 Chromatiales bacterium
AAAGTATTTTTTTTAATTTGAACAATCAAATACTTCATTTTGTTAACTTGTACTCATGAAAATGTACTCAGCACCAGGTCTGGTTCAACTGTTATTTCAACCTGTCATTAAGTTAACCAATCATTATTTCAACTACAAATAAATACATTTTCACAGCATATATTGAGAAAGTACTCAGAATCTCAGATGTACTCGTAAAATATAAGTACATTGAGTATGAGTACGAGTACATGACCCATAAGTTGTATGAGTACGGGTACTTCAAAAATGTATTCAAGTACACTCATACCAAGTACTTCCGCCCCAGGTCTGGAATGAACAATAGGTTGACTTAACATATCAAAGGTTGAAATAATAATTGGGTAAAATAATTATTGGTTAACATAAGATAAATATTAAACCATTTTATTTGCTATAACAAAATACACAACTTTTATACCTATAAGAATAAAAAGTATTAACATACTGAAATAAGAAGTGACATTGTGGTTGACAGATGACATCTGAAATAAGCGACATTGTGGTTGACAGATGACATCTGAAATAAGTAGCATCGCGGTTGACAAATGACATCTGAAATACGGAGTGACATTGTGACTGACATCTGAAATAAGGAGTGACATTGTGGATAACAGATAACATCTGAAATAAGGAGTGACATTGTAGTTGATAGAAGACATCTGAAATAAGGAGTTGCATGGTGGTCAACATATGATACCTTAAATAAGGAGTGACATTGTGGTTGACAAATGACACCTTAAATAAGGAGTGACATTATGGTTGTCAGATGATACCTGAAATACATAGCAGTTGACAGATGACACCTGAAATAAGGAGTGACATTTTGACTGACAAATGACATCAGATTCCATCTGCACCTGAATGACATTACTTTGGTCTAGACATAATTTTTGGTCAAGACATAATTTTTGACAGGGCACTGATAATCATAACAGTTATTAACCTCAATTTTATAATGTGGTGAAATAAAAATTAAGATTTTGTAATGAAGCCTAATCTTAATTGTCACAGTAGACTTCATCAGCTCCAACAAACAGTTATGGTTTGCATGACCAAAACATATTTTCATTAAACATTCCATTTGCACTAACTACTATGCATAGAACTGAAACTAAAGGCCATTTTATATAGTGATTATTTGGCCAAGGCGTTAGAACAGACAAAGTTTTTACTATATATATATATATATATGTGCTAATGATAACAACAATCGCACTGTATAACTAGACCAAACTGGGGCAAAAGAGAGTCACTTTAGACAGATTTCAACTGTATCTACCTGTTTAATTCAAGCAGTCTTGTAAGCGTGAGACACATGAAACATTTTCCCGTGGCCAGGCACGATATAGTCAGCAATCTTTAGCACTTTCTCTCGACTCTTCTCCTGCACCTCTGGTTGTTCACTCACTTCCCTCCAGATGGAGCTGTCAGTCAAGTCGTCTTCACTCTCAAAGAGGTCACCTTCAATAAAAGGCACAGATCAGCTGTCAAAACTCACAATGGACTTTTAGAAACAAATTATATATCAGTTGTGTTTATGACTTTATTGTCTTATGGAAACTATTTCCTGGTATAATTTGTTTCTATGATATATATATATATAAATATATATATATATATAGGCTGTATATCTATTTCACCTAATAAGCATACTGTACGTTTAAAAAATACTAATACTAGTGGTGTAATTTAGTGACTAGTATAGAACTGAAAAGTGGTTCCAACTGTTTAACACCAGATGGTGACACTTTCCAGTTGTTCCACACCAATCAAATTACAATAATTATGGATCCTGCTTTTTAAAAAAGGAAGCACACGCTAATTAGGGCGAGTGGTGATAGGTGAAATACAGTATATATATATAATATATATTATAATATATATATACATAGTATTGACCTCGTTATGATAATAAAGTATAGTGCCTAAATGCTCATGGACCTGAGCTCAGAGTAACAACAGAACAGGACCATTAAACATTATATCATGAATAATGCCACTCTCAACACTAAAAGGTAAGTTCTTATACAACGCTGTGTCCTGTCAGTTTGTATACAA
>JAMJIN010000345.1:0-1462 GCA_036784775.1 Chromatiales bacterium
TTATGTTATGAAAGTTTGTAAGTTGGAAGTTTTGGAAGTTTGCTTCACCGCACACACGTTTTGAAAGTTTGTGTTGTGAAAAAATGTGTAAGTTGGAAGTTTGCTTCACGTCACACACACACGTTTTGAAAGTTTATGTTATGAAAGTTTGTAAGTTGGAAGTTTGCTTCACCGCACACACATGTTTTGAAAGTTTGTGTCATGAAAATTTGTTTGGAGACATTGACTGCCATGTAACGTGCATGGAGACATTGACCGCAATGTGACATGCATGGAGACATTGACTATCATGTGACATGCATGGATACATTGACAACCATGTGACATGCATGGAGAAATTGACCGCCATTTTTTGAAAGTTTATGTTATGAAAGTTTGTAAGTTGGAAGTTTTGGAAGTTTGCTTCACCGCACACACGTTTTGAAAGTTTGTGTTGTGAAAAATGTGTAAGTTGGAAGTTTGCTTCACGTCACACACACACACGTTTTGAAAGTTTATGTTATGAAAGTTTGTAAGTTGGAAGTTTGCTTCACCGCACACACATTTTGTGTGAAGTTTGCGAGTTGGAAGTCTGCAAGTTGGAAGTTTTAGCTACCAGGTAAATCGTGCTGCGAATTGTTACCAATAATATTCTTTGATCTCGCAGCACGATTTACCACAGTATGGACAATAATAACCACCATGTGACTGTTGGTGACCTTGACCTTTTGACCTTTTTATTTCACGGTGTTTATGTAGACTAATCAACTAGGTCACGATCTACTAGTAGAATGAAAATGTAGAATCGTGTTTCTCTTGTCGACATAAATAAATTCCATGACTTTATTCGAACGTTTCAGAAAGTGTGATTATCAGGTTTAGCCAATCCTACATCATAAGTGCTTTAGTACTTAATTTGTAATAAAACAATGACAACCCTCCAACAATCAAAGTTTCCCTCCTTCCCTCCCCCGTTAATAAATTCCAGTGATCGTATCAGGACACACACACACACACACAGATAAAGACCAATCACAGTCGTGAACGTGTGTGATTTTGATTGATAATATTCTCCGCGAATCGTATATAGATACATTTCGAAAAGCGCGTCCTTTTCAATACCGATATCTTTATGAAAACAAGGAACATTACGAACATTGACCAGCCTTCAACCCATAGACCAAGCATGACGACTAAATCAGAAGTAAGTAACGACATCTTGCAAGATAAACACATCGTATTTGCACTGTCATTCTTCACATTTTGTGTTGGATTGTCATAGTATTACTCTTCACATATGTATGTGAAGTATATAATTAGAAAGAGTCTAGCAATGTAATACGCAAATATATATGATGATGATGATGATGATGATAGTGACTAGACTTTCTTTTCTACAGATGGAGTTACAAATGCATGATGATGATGGTACGAAAAAAACGACAGAATATACTACTATAATACAGCAAAAAAGAACATCGAC
>JAMJIN010000211.1:0-5656 GCA_036784775.1 Chromatiales bacterium
GAAGGCAGGCGTTGCCGAGATACTTTTGCCAGCTTGAAAAAAACCTGCCGTAAGCTGGATATCTCGTTCTGGCATTACTTAACAGATCGTTTGGGTATTGGTGAACAGACCATTGCTCCATTACCCGATATCATCACCGAGCGGGCTGCTCTTGCCACGGGTTTTTGAGAAGTTACCTATGCCGCATATAAGTTCCTGAGCACAAAGGATATGGAGAAGCGGGCCCACTACGACTGGATGGGATATACCTCCAACTTCATCGCCATCCTTGCCTTTCTGCCGTTGCCTTTCGCTGGATACTGGCTGATGGCGGAGATCTACGCCTACTCCCAGCAGATGGGCATCACCGCCATGGGCGGTATCCTGGCCTGGCTCTTCATCGTGCAGGCGGTGCTGATCGGCACCATCCTGCTGGCGGGTAACTACTACCTTTGGGCGGGTATGTCGCGCACCGAAGGTTCCAAACGCTACAAACCTTTCATCGGGTTTATCGCTTTCGTACTGGTGGTTTGTTTCCTGACTTGGGTTACCCCCCACACCCTGATGCTGTCTGCGTCGGAGATCGCGCAGCTGGGAGGCAGCCACCACCATATTCTCGGCCCCCTGGGCATCATGCCGGCGAAGAATATTGCCGTTAACCTGATGCTGATTGTCACCTTTCTCTCGTTCCAGCTCTATCGTCGCTCTGACAAGGTGGCGACCGTCTCCTGGGCGCCCATCGGCAATGCGCTGATGGTGGCGATCTATGTGGTGGCGATTGCTAACATCATCTTTCTCGGTGTCTATTTCGGCTACTTCACCAACACGGTCTACAAGGTGGGTTCGTCGGTGGCCCAGGTGAGCTCGACGCTGGTGGTGATCATTGCGGGTATCGTAATCGACAGCCTGATGTTCAAAAATGCCAAGATCCTGCCTTCGCACTGGGGCAGGATCCCCGATCGAGCCCAGTACGCCCTGTTTGCCCTGCCGATTGCCTTCACCTGGCTGATGGGTCTGATGGGTTATGTGCGCTCTTCGGTAAAGACCCATTGGCATGTCTATACGGTGATGAAGGACAACTCACCGGACAATTTTATTCCCACCATCGGTTATGCCGGCAACATGATCACCATTGTGACCGTGCTGTTCCTGTTGTTTGTGCTGTTTATGTTCTGGGTTGCCAGCCTTAGTGGAACCAAACAAGCCAAACCGGAAGTGGCGACTGAAGGAGGGGTGGCATGACGGTCTTCTTCAAAACCATTGGATTCAGTATCGGCCTGGCCTTGGTCTTCACCCTGGTGACGCAGCTGCTGCCACAGGTGGAGGGTGAAGCGCCGGTGGAGACGAAGGTCGACCTGGGTTCTCTGACCATGGACGACTTTGTCGCCATGGGCGAAGACCTGTTTATGAACAAAGGCACCTGCACCCTCTGTCACAAGCCGCCGCCTATCGGGCGAGCTCCAGACATTCAGGGTGTGGATATGGTGAGCACCTCGGTCAAGCGTCTCGCCGATGAACGCTACCAGGGTGAGTCGAAAGACGCGGCGGGTTATATCCTTGAATCGATGATTGATCCGAGCAAGTTCGTAGTCGTCGGTTGGGGTAAAAAGGGTTCCAACGACACGGTGTCACCGATGCCTGCCGTCGACAAAGCGCCGATCCAGCTCTCGGCCATGGAGATGGATGCGATCATCGCCTATCTGCAGGCGAAGGATGGCAATGAGGTGACCGTCTCCCTGCCGTCGCCGGAGGCGGCTGCTGAAGTTGCTGCTGCAGCACCCGCAGCTGGTGGAGTTGCACCCGCACCAGCGGCCACTGCGGAGGAGGCACTGGGTAAATATGCCTGCAGCTCCTGTCATGCGATGGACTCATAGGATCCCTTGGTGGGACCGGGGCTGGCAACCGTGGGGGGACGTCTGAGTGAGACGGAGATACGTCAGAGCATTGTTGATCCTGCCGCAGTGATTGCGGAGGGCTTTCCTCCGGCGATGCCTGCAGACTTTGCGGAGAAGATGACGGTTAAAGAGCTGGAGATGCTTGTGCAGCATCTGGCGGAGAAAAAATAATGAAGAGCTTTAGGATTCCCGCTTTCCTGCAGGCGGTGCTGATCATCGCGGCAGCCTATCTGGCGTTCAAGTTCGGTTTTCCGCCGCTGCTGCCGCAGACGCTGATGATCCAGTACATGATTATCACCATCATTGGTTTGCTGCTCTATTTCTCTTTCGATGACGAGCGCTGGGCGGAGTTCCAGGCACCGATACTTGCCACCCTGCGCAACGATAATCTGGCGCTGGTGCGCTGGTTCTTCCTCATCGCTATTCCTCTGGTGGTGGGTTACACCATCTATAACATGGTGAAACCGAGTAATGATGCTCCGGTGGAGTTGCGTCAGGTGCATCCCGCACCCCCCGCCTCGGTCAAGGTCTTTGGAAAAAGTTTCGATCTTGCGACGCTGGAAAACCCCATTCGAGAGGATATTCTTAAGACCCTCGCCGGCGACAAAGCGGCGGGCTGGGACAAATACCAGACGGCGGTAAGTGCAGGGCGCGACGTCTACTATCAGAACTGCTTCTATTGTCACGGCGATCTGCTGGACGGCCAGGGTCACTATGGATCCGGCTTCAATCCACAGCCGATCAACTTTCAGGACCCGACTATTATTCCCCAGTTGCAGGAGTCGTTCCTCTTCTGGCGCATCACCACCGGTGGTCCCGGTCTGCCGAAGGAGGGCACCCCCTGGAACTCAGCCATGCCGGTGTGGCATGAGATGTTGAGCGAGCAGGATGTGTGGAACGTCATCACCTTCATCTTCGACTATAACGGCCAGGTACCGCGGATCTGGGATCCGGAGATCTCCCGGGTTGTGACCGGCATGAAAGACGAGGTGCTGGCCAAACGCAAGGAGATTAAGGGCAAAGACCTCTACAAGTTCCGATGTGAGGTCTGCCACGGAGAGCAAGGTGCCGGAGATGGCGTGGCGGCGGAGTTGATGTATCCGAAACCACGGGATTTCACCCTGGCTCTATTCAAATACAAGACCTCTCCCGGCACTCTGTTGCCGCTGGATGATGACCTGTTCAATACCATCAAAAACGGCCTGACAGGAACCGGCATGCCGGGTTGGGCATCGCTGATGAGTGATGAGCAGATCCGCAGCCTGATCCCGGTAATCAAGGGTTTCGATATCACCGCCGCCTGGGCGCCGGATGATGCGGATGACGACTTCTTCGATGACGATGGTCACTATCTTAAGACCGATTTTCGCCAGACTGCGGAAGTTGAACCACTGGGCGGCCAGATCCCTTTCTCGGAGGAGTCGGTGGCCAAGGGGCGCGACGCTTTTATCAAATCCTGCAAGGAGTGCCACGGCAAAGCGGGCAGGGGCAATATCGTCTCCGGCAAGAAACTGGAGGACGATTGGGGCTTCCGCATCTGGCCGCGGGATCTGACCAAGCCCTGGACCTGGCGCGCCACTCAGTCCACTGATTCTGCCGAGAAGGAGAGGGATGCCACCATCAAGGCGATCTATACCCGTCTCTCCATCGGTATTCCCGGTACGCCGATGCCGGCTCACCGTGCGGTGGAAGAGGGTAACAAGGATCCAGTCAGTCTGGAGGATCGCTGGCATATCTCCAACTTCGTCTACAGCCTGCGTGATACAGCGGTGCAGCCAAAAGATGGTGCGGTGGTAACCGGCACCAAGGTAAGCGGCGGAGTGCCGACCTCGCTGGATGATGAGCGTTGGAATGGCGCGGACGCGGTTACCCTGAGTCTGGTGCCCAACATCATCAAGGAAGAGCGCTTGTTCACGCCGTTAAACGATGCAGTGACCGTACGTGCCATCTATAACGAGAAGGAGATCGCCTTTTTGCTCGAAGTGGATGATCGTACCGAAAGCCGTCCCGGTATCGAATACTTTACCGATCTGCAGGACGAGAACAAGGAGATGCATGCCGATGCGGTGGCGATCCAGTTCCCCATGGAGGCCGCTTATATGTCGGCGCCGATGGTGGAGAAACCCCTCTATCGACATGGCGACAAGCGTCACCACACCACCATCTGGTACTGGAATGCGGGCAGTGTCGAGCCCAAGCGTGATGCCAGTGCTGTGCTGATGGAAGGTGTCGGCCCGAACAAACGTCCAAAGCTGCGTGAGTCGGACGGAACATTTAGCGCGGGCGGTGAGTGGAGAGACGGTAAGTGGCGTGTCATCATGACGCGTCCGCGCAGTGGCGGTGCGATTGGGGATATCGACTTTGTCGAGGGTCAGTTCATGCCCATCTCCTTCGCCAATTGGGACGGCAGTAACGGCGAGGTGGGATCCAAACACACCCTAAGCACCTGGTACTGGCTCTTCCTGCCGCCGGAGTTCGACTATCAGCGGGTCTATGGACTCCCGGCAGGCATTGCTCTGTTGGTTTTCCTTGCGGGCCTGATGTTGGTAAGGTCGGAACAGAAAAAGGTGAAAGGCTAAAGGTTAAAGGTTAAAGGTTAAAGGCTAAAGCGGTGATCCTATTTCTCCTCATATTTGTGCATTCGCGGGAGTGATTTTTTTATGATTCAACGGTTGGTCTCCATCTTTCTCTTTCTCATGTTTCTTCCCCTTGTGACTCAGGCCGGGGGGGAGGCGCCGCGTGAGGATGAGGTTCTGGATCAGAGCGGAGCCCCGGCTGGTGGTGATTTTACTCTCAATTCTGCTGCTGGGCCGGTTTCAACCAGTGATCTCCGAGGCAAGGTCATACTGCTCTATTTCGGTTACACCAAGTGTCCGGATGTCTGTCCCACTTCACTCTCCCTGGCAACCCAGGCCCTGAATGAATTGAGTGGAAAAGAGTTGAAATCGCTGACATCGATCTTTGTCAGTGTCGATCCCCAACGCGATACGGTGGAGCAGCTGAAAGAGTACGTGGAGTACTTCCATGAGAGCTTTCTCGGGGTAACCGGCAGTGAGGAGAAGGTGGCCGAGGTGGCTAAGATGTATGGGGCTCAGTATTACCAGGTGGAACTGGAAGGTTCGGCTTTTGGGTCTTCGGTGAATCACTCCGCTGCAACCTACCTGATAGCGCCGGACGGACAGTTACGTTTTATCTTTCCCCACGAGACGCCGCCGCAAGTGATGCTTGAAGGAATACGCTATCTGATGGCCGGCAACTGAAGGCATACAGATCCACATGCTAAGCCGCCGCAAGGCGGTTTTTTTGTGTCTGGTATTTGCTCAAAACGCTATTCGGGCAAACGCCAAAAGCGTGGGGGAGACCAATCAAGCCCATACAGTCGGTGAATCCACCGCAGAACGTCTTGATCAACCCTACCCATATGCACGGATTATTGGAAAGTTACTTAATAATAACGTAACAAATTGAATTATTAGAAAAATATTGAATTTTTTGAGTGGTTTTGTTGAGCGGAAACTATTCTCAAGTGGGTAGTGTTTCTCTTGAACAAATTGATCGAAGTGAGGATGGCAATGTCGCCAAGATAGAACAATTCATTCAGGATGCCTCAGAAAACAAATTGATATGAATCAATAAGTTTGTAACTTCTCAAAAACCCGTGGCAAGCAGTAAATAATTACAAAAAGCACTTGACAGGGTTTTGGGGCAAAAAACTAAAAATCCTGTCATGGTACAACTCTGGTTTGGAAACTGTCATGGCTGATCTTGTAGCGCGCACTATG
>JAMJIN010000212.1:0-5647 GCA_036784775.1 Chromatiales bacterium
TCGCGCCTCGGCTACGCTGCAGTGCGCACACCACCCATGCCACAACGCCTCCTCAGCATGGCTGAGGCTCGGGGGTAATCAGGTATAAATTTGAAAACAAATTATCCGGAGGATGCGCCATGGTGACATCAGT
Organism: Chromatiales bacterium; assembly: GCA_036784775.1. Lineage (GTDB taxonomy): Bacteria > Pseudomonadota > Gammaproteobacteria > Chromatiales > Chromatiaceae > QGON01. The sequence continues at coordinate 134 of JAMJIN010000212.1, forward strand.
AAAAGATCTACAGGGCAGTACGGCAGAAATGGTCGCCAAGCTGAAAGAGAAGGGAATCGGGGACAACGAGGCGTTACTTGCTGCGGCCGCTGCGCCTGCGCAACGAAAAGTGTTGGCGGCCCACTGTGGCTGCGGTACCCGGGATATCCTGGAGTTGGCCAATCGTGCGGATCTGGCGCGCGTTAAGGGTGTCTCCGGTGTCTACAGTGATCTGCTCGAAAAGGCGGGTGTTGATACGGTGAAGGAACTCGCGACTCGCCGCCCGGATAATCTGCACGCGAAAATCGTCGAGACCAATGACAAAGAGGGATTGACTAAACAGCCACCGGCGCTGAGCAAGGTCGAAGACTGGGTCGGCCAGGCCAAGGATCTGCCGAAACTTCTGACCTATTGAGTAAATTTTTTCTGGTTTAATTCCTCGCGGCGGGGCGCCGCTCCAATTTATTACCCCGCCCGTTTGCGGCGGGGTGGTTTATTCTGTCGAGAAACGCCATTAGCACCAGTGTGGTGAAGTGTAGGTTTCCAGAAGAACACTATTTATGTCCGGTCACACCCCGGTCGCTTTTTTCAATGAAGCGGACGAGTTTTTCCACTTCTTCTGTCAATCCCTCTCCCTTCAGCTGTTCCAGTGCTTGTGAAATATTCAGGCCGGAGAGAAACAGCGTTTTATAAGCTTGCTTGATCGCCGCCCGTGTCTTGGGATCGAAACCACTGCGTTTTAGGCCGATTGCGTTGAGACCGACCAGTCGCGCTGGATTGCCGTCGCAGGTGGCGTAGGGCGGTACATCCTTTACAACCTTTGAGCAGCCGCCGAGCATGGCATGGTCGCCGATGAAGGTGAACTGGTGGATCCCCACCAGGCCGGAGACGAATACCTTGTCACCGATGCCGACATGACCTGCGATGGTGCTGTTGGGGCCGAAGATATTGTTGTTGCCGAAGCGGCAGTCGTGTCCGGCATGGAATCCGCACATGAAGTAGTTGCCGTTGCCGATGAGGGTTCCCTCTTCGGTCTTCACTCCGCGGCTGATGTTCACCCCCTCCTTGATGTGATTGTTTTCTCCAATGACGAGTGGCTTGCTGTTGGCGGGATCGAAGGTGAGGTCCTGGGGTTCGCAGCCCAGCATGGCGCCGCTACAGACCCGGTTGTTTCTGCCCAGACTTGTGCCGCGAAAGATACGCACACTGCTGTCGATGACACAGCCTTCGCCGATTATTACATCGGATTCGATGATGGAGAAGGGACCGACAGTGACCGATTCATGCAGTTCTGCGCCATCCTCGATGATGGCGGTGGGGTGGATTTGTTTCATGAAATCAATGTTTAACCACGAAGGGCACGAAGAACACTAAGGGACACTTGATCCATTGTCATTTCGAGTGTAGCGAGAAATCTCGACCTCGTAGCGCATTGATATCGCTGCGGATGGAGATCTCTCCCTACGGTCGAGATGACAAAAACAATTATCAGCCCCAAGGCATCAGCCCTTTGCGGTAAAGCTGATCAGTGACGGAAGTGGCGCATGCCGGTAAAGACCATGGCCATGCCGTGTTCGTTCGCGGCAGCGATCGCCTCGTCATCACGCATGGAGCCGCCGGGTTGGATCACTGCGGCGATACCGGCCTCTGCAGCGCTGTCGATACCGTCCCGGAAGGGGAAGAAGGCGTCTGATGCCATCACGGAGCCCTTTACTTCCAGGCCTGCGTGTTCTGCTTTGATGCCGGCGATGCGGGCGGAGTTGATGCGGCTCATCTGACCTGCGCCGACACCGATGGTCATACCGTCCCTGCCGTACACGATGGCGTTGGACTTGACGAACTTGGCGACGCGCCAGGTAAATAGCAGATCGCGCATCTCTTCATCGGTAGGCTGGCGTTCGGTGACGACCTTGATCTCGTTGGTGAGTTGCAGGTCGGCGTCCTGTACCAGCAGACCGCCGTTGACGCGCTTGAACTCGGTGCGGTGCAGTGCTTCGACATTCCACTCGCCGCACTCCAGCAGGCGCACATTCTTCTTGCTGCTGACCGCTTCGATGGCTGCGGCGGAGAGTTTGGGCGCGATGATCACCTCGACGAACTGCCGGTCGACGATGGCCTGGGCAGTCTCGCCATCCAGTTCGCCGTTGAAGGCGATGATGCCGCCGAAGGCGGATTCCGGATCGGTACTGTAGGCGCGATCATAGGCTTCGAGCAGATTGTCGCCGAAGGCCACGCCGCAGGGGTTGGCGTGCTTGACGATGACGCAGGCAGGGCCCTCGTCAAAGTTCTTTACGCACTCCAGGGCCGCATCGGTATCACCGATGTTGTTGTAGGAGAGCTCCTTGCCCTGGATCTGTTTAGTGGTGGCGATGCACGCCTCGTCGACCTTGTGTTCAACGAAGAAGGCCGCCTTTTGGTGCGGATTCTCGCCGTAACGCATGGTCTGCACCTGCTTGAACTGCATGGAGAAGGTGCGGGGAAAGTCTGCCACCTCTTCGCCGGTGCGGGCGCCCAGATAGTTGGCAATGGCTGCGTCGTAGCGGGCGGTGTGTTCGAAGGTCTTTACCGCCAGGTCAAAGCGGGTGGCCGCGGAGATATCGCCGTCGTTGCCGTCCATCTCCTCCAGAACCCGCGTATAGTCTGCGGCGTCCACCACCACGGTGACGTCCTTGTGGTTCTTGGCTGCGGCGCGAAGCATGGTGGGGCCACCGATGTCGATATTCTCGATTGCGGTCGGCAGATCGCAGTCGGGGTTGGCCACGGTCTGCTCAAAGGGGTAGAGGTTGACCACGATCAGATCGATATTGCCGATACCGTTCTCTTTCATTACCAGGTCGTCGGTGCCCCGCCGGCCGAGAATGCCGCCGTGAATCTTGGGGTGCAGGGTCTTGACCCGTCCATCCATCATCTCCGGGAAACCGGTGTATTCAGAGACCTCGATGACAGGGACATTGTTGTCGGTAAGCAGCTTGGCAGTGCCGCCGGTGGAGAGGATTTCAACGTTTTTTTCGGCCAGGCTGCGGGCGAATTCCACGATGCCGGTCTTGTCGGAAACGCTGATCAGGGCGCGGGTAATCGAAGACATGATAGGTCTATCCGTTTGTTTGGAGGGATTAATGAGATGTTATGATTGCTAGAGCACAATATATAGTGCCGAAAGAGTCCGTGGTGAAATAGTCTAAGGACGGATTTCGACAGCAGGTTCAATCCAGGTCGTAGAGCGAGAGTTTTTTGCGTAACGTGCTGCGGCTGATACCGAGAATAGCGGCTGCGCGGGTCTGGTTTCCACCGGCATATTCCATGACGCTCTTCAACAGAGGCGCCTCAACTTCATTCATTACCATGCGGTAGAGGTTGCTTGTGCCGTGCCCGTCGAGATGGCTGAAATAGCGTTGCATTGCATCCTGCACGCAGTGACGTAGAGGCTCGCTTTTTTTGCTGTGAGTGACTGTCAGTGTGGAATCACTGTCACTCCGGAACATACCTGCTTCCATATTCATGCCGCCAAGCTCCCCGTGCTTGTCTTACTATCGAAAAAACCGTGGATAAGCTTCAGTTGCTCGTCCGCCGATTCCGAGTCATTTATCGTTTTTCTAAACTCTGCACCGCCTCTATGGGCTTTGCTGTACCACGCAATATGCTTGCGGGAAATGCGAACACCCTGATGTTCTCCATAGAAATCATAGAGTGTCTGCAGATGCTCCAACAGTAACGCCTTCACCCAAGAGGGAGGCGGTTCAGCCAGCTTCTCGCCGGTCTTCAAGTAGTGATCGATCTCGCGAAAGATCCAGGGTCTCCCCTGGGCCGCCCGGCCGATCATGATTCCGTCTGCACCGGTTGCCTCCAGCACTTTTTGTGCTTTCTCCGGTGTTCTAATATCCCCATTCGCAATCACCGGGATGGTGACTGACTCTTTGATGGCGCGGATGGTGTCATATTCCGCATCACCCGAAAATTTGCAGGCCCTGGTACGGCCATGGACCGCCAGCGCCTGTATGCCCGCCGCTTCAGCGATCTGAGCAATGCGCACCCCGTTTCGGTTCTGCCGATCCCATCCGGTGCGGATCTTCAGCGTTACCGGCACCTCGACGGCAGCAACCGTTGCCTGCAGTATGTCGTCGACCAGGGCCTCATCCTGCAGCAGCGCCGAGCCCGCCGACGCCTTACAAACCTTTTTTGCCGGGCAACCCATATTGATATCGATGATCTGGGCGCCATTGGCGACGTTTGCCCGTGCCGCCTCCGCCATCGTTTGTGGATCAGATCCGAGGATCTGCACCGCAATGGGGCCGGTCTCCCCCTCGTGATCGAGTCGCCGCAGCGTTTTACGGCTGCCCCAGAGCGATGAGTCGGCTGAAACCATCTCGGAAACAGCGAGTCCTGCGCCATGCCGCCGGCAAAGCTGGCGGAAGGGTCGATCTGTCACTCCGGCCATCGGCGCCAACAGGAGATTGTTTTCCAGCCTGTAGGGTCCGATGCGCATATCGACGATGAGATCGAGTCCGAAAATCGAGGGGAAAGGCGATAGATAATAACGCCATTTTCAGGGTGAATCAAAGGTTCATGGTTATTTTTTTTGATTATTGCGACAGTGGTAAAAATGCAACAAAGTTGGCTATGATCGATTTTCTGCGCCATAATTTACCAGGCCTGTTAACGCTATGCGGATGCCCAGCAGTTTATTAGTGCAATAGCTCTGCTCTTTGTCCGTAACGGGTTGACATGTAGGGGTTAAATTCATACTCTGAACTGCGTTATGTAATACACACTTGGGAAGGATTCTTCCCTCAATTGATATGGATGAAGCGCTTCGTCAGCGGGCGCGCAAGGAGCATAAATTACTCATCGAGTTGCGCTGCAATCCCCCCCCAAAAACAGTCAAGTGGAACAAGATCGAACATCGCTTGTTCTGCCTCATTGCGCGCAGCTGGCAAGGCGTTTCGCTGAAAAGTCACCAGACCGCAGTTAATTTTATTGGTCCTATGAAAACCAATAAAGGTTAGGAAATTCACGCCGGGTTTGGCAAAAGCCAGTTACGAAAAATCGAAGAGGATCAGTGATGGCTGATATACAGAAGCACGAATTAAATGCAGTACATTTCATGACGAATGGGATTGCCAAATAGTGTCTATAGAAAAACTAACAATTCAGTAACTTAACTTTTTGCAGGTTCCTCATGGTTAATTTCCGCATCTCCCGGCACCCGGTAAAAGCGTTGTTGTGTCTCTTGGTACTGATGGCTGGGACTCTCCCGGGAATGCCATCGTGGGGAGCCTTGACCGTCGAAGCACCGAAACCGGGGCAGTTTCGCGCGCCGTTCGACAAGCGTCGCGGAATTCACAGCTATGCCGATCTTGTGGACGCAACGGTTGGCGCCATTGTCCGTATCAACAATTGGCAGAAGGTTGAACACAAAGATAAAAAGACAAAGAAGAACTTGATTAGCACGAATGTTCAGCAAGCCGCAGCCATGTCTCGGGACGTGGTGAAGTCGTTGCAGCAGCCCGAAGCAAACGAGGTAGCATGGCTCTGAGG
>JAMJIN010000022.1:0-29364 GCA_036784775.1 Chromatiales bacterium
ACTGTCGAGGTCGATACACCCGGTACCACACCTTCTCAACGGCTCCCTACATCTTCCCGATTTCTTTCTCGATGTCACTCTTTGTCGCTGGCTGTTTCTTCTGACTCGCTATTTGCAGCTATTTCATCCGGTTACCGCTGTTCGCCAATTATGTTCGGGTTTTTACCGCCATCTACACCATATAACGGGGTGAACCGATCAGCACTTCATCCTGTTCTTTACCGCCTGATAGTAACCTCGCAATACCGAAGTCCATGATCTTCGGCATCTGCTCACCGTTGATGATGATGTTTGTTGGTTTGAGGTCACGATGCACAATATCCGCCTGATGTGCCCGACTGACCCCCGCAAGCAGTCCCTGGAAGATATTCTGTATCTGCGCCAGTTCGAGCCCGCCATCCCGTATCAGATCGGAGAGCAGTTGCCCTTCCACATATTCGAAGACCAGGAAAGGGGTTCCCTTGTGCTCACCCGCTTCATAGATGGAGACGATATTGGGGTGCTGCAACTTGCTCATGGTGCGGGCTTCACTGCAATAGGACGCCTGCGGCAGGGATTTATTGAGTAGTTTGATCGCCACCCGGCGTTGCAGTTCAGTGTCGGAACACAGGTAGACTGTACCCTGGTTGCCCGAGCCCAGTTTTTTACCGATTTTGAACCGCCCGATCGTCTTCGGTGCCATTCCCAACTCCATTATTTGTTATCTTTAGATAATCTCTGATTAATTGAATTACTGTCATCTCGACCGCAGGGAGAGATCTCAAACCACCTCGCTTTCAATAGGTTACGAGGATTGAGATTTCTCGCCATGCTCGAAATGACAGTTAATCAGAGTTTCCTTGGTATTTAGCGGCAAGCTGGAGGAAATCTGTTGCAATAATTGGCCCAGGAATGTTGAGCAATAATGGTGCGCGCGGCACACCCTACGTTCCTCCCGAGGGGTCGGAGTCAAACCGCACGGTGACAGGTGGGTAATTCGGCATGAGTGGTTCGACTCCGCCCCCTTAGCACGGAACATCTTTTGTCAGGCGGGCCAGCAGGTCGAGTAACTGCTGTTTATTCAGATCCGGCACGCTGGAACGGTCATTTCCAGCACCTATCCCCGCCACCCACAATTCGGCAGGTAGCGTCTCCAATGTTTCGGCCAGAGCGAGGGCTTCCGCCACCCCAAAACCATGACTCGATGTCAGACAGGATGACTGGGCCAAATCATCACGATCCAGCAGTTTTATCTCACCTGGTTCGAGTCCAGCCTCGACTGCATCGATAAGCAGGATTTTTCCAACACCCTCAAAATAGCGCAGCAATCCGCTTCCGGGACGATCCAGTCTAATCAATTCCAGGTCGGGAACAGCGGCCTCTTCCAACGCCTCAAGTGCCAGCCATCCCAACTGGTCGGCCCCGAAGGACGAACCTATACCGATGACACGTATCAACGGCGAGACACTTTGAGCTTGAGAAAGTGGGTCGCGCAGGAGATGCAGGGATCGTAGTTGCGGATCACCTGTTCCGCCCGTTGCCGCAACTCATCATCGTCATGGTCAAACCCGAAGCTTTCCATAGAGGCGCAAAGATCCTGTTCGATGCGCGCCTGGTTCTGGCTGGTGGGAGGGACGATCCGGGCACGTCGAATATCCCCTCTATCATCCACATCGTAACGGTGCCAAAGGAAACCGCGGGGCGCTTCGGTGCAGCCAAAGGCCGTGCCTGCCCGCGGCCTGAACTGAACCGCCGGTGTGGCGGGTCGCTGATACGCTTTTAGCAGTTGTAACGCTTCGTAAGTGACGAGATGGATCTCAATCGCCCGTGCCAGGATGCTGTGGAACATGTTATGGCTTGGAAAATGGATGCCACAATCCTCCATCACCGCACGCACAGGTTTGGGCAGTTGATGGAAGTTCAGATTGAGGCGCGCCAATGGGCCGGTAAGATAGGGCCGCCCCTCCAACTGTGTATGCAAGGCAGTGGAGTGAGGCACCTGAAACTCCTCGAAATGGCTCTCGAAATGACTGATGTCGATATCCAGTCCCTGCCCCGAGACCAACCGGCCACTGCCGATGGCATACTCATTCGGTTCGCTCAGGGCGACGCTGGTGAAGGCCTGTTCGTCATGGGGAAAATCGAGTTCGGCGCACCAACGCACCAACGCCTCTGCCTGGGGCAGCGCCTCTTCCAGTTGCTTCACCATGTCAGCCACTGCCACTTGCGCAGGCGCCTTGTAAAAACCACCCACCCGCACACCCACGGGATGCACCGATCGGCCACCGAATAGGGTGATCAGATCACTACCCAACCCTTGGAGCTTCAATCCCCTGCGCACCACTTCAGGGTGCTTCTCCGCCATGGCGATGGCACTTTCGAAGCCGAAAAAATCGGGTGCCGCCAATAGGTGCACATGCAGCGCATGGCTCTGCAACCACTCACCGCAATACATCACCCGGCGCATATCCCGCACCCAGGGTCCGGGGTCGACTCCAAACAGCCGCTCAAAGGCCTGCACTGCGCTCATCTGATAGGCAACCGGACAGATGCCGCAGATCCGCGCCACCATGTCGATGACCTGATCATATTCGTAGCCTTCGACAAACTTCTCAAACAACCGGGGTGGTTCGAAGATACGCAGGTTCAGTTTCTGGATGACCCCTTGCACGACGTCGAACTCCAGAGCGCCTTCACCCTCCACGCGGGTCAACACCGGGACATTGATATGAATCTCTCGTTTGCTCGCCATCGTTTTACTCATCGGTCTCCAAAGGTGGCGGTCTGAGCCGCAGACCGGCGTCTTTGAATGGCGGTGCACCGCTGGTGATAAAGAGGAAGCGCCGCGCAACGGCTTCAGGTGTCAATCCCAACGATTGCAGACGTAACGCCAGCGCACCGTCGTTAACCGTCTCCGCAGGTCCATAACAGCTATAACATGCCCGCCCCAGGCTCGGGCAGAGCGCACCACAACCCGCCCGCGTCACCGGCCCCATGCAGGGTTCACCCTTTGTCACCATGGTGCAGACCACGCCTTTGCGTTTGCACTCCATACAGAGGGGCTGTCGCTCACTGACCGGGTTCACTCCGGCAAACAGATCGGCAAGGGCTGCGATCACTTGCTGTGAATTGACCGGGCAGCCGTGCAGTTCCAGATCGACTTTGACATGTTCTGAAATAGACGTAGATGAACTCAGTGTCTCGATAGTGTCCGGTCGTGCATAGACCGCCGCCATCCAGGCATCACGATCGGCAAGATTGGCCAGCGCCTGCAAGCCACCAGTGGTGGCACAAGCACCGATAGCAATCAAATACGCACTATTCTCCCTGACCTGCTTAATCCTTTCGATATCGTCCGGAGTAGAGATACTGCCTTCGACAAGTGCAATATCAACCTTGGCGTTGGGATTATTGGGTCCGGCCTCGGCAAAGTGGGTAATGTCGACATATTTCGGCAACTCAAGCAGGCTTTCACCAAGGTTTAGCAAGGCGAGTTGGCAGCCGTCGCAGGAGCTGAATTTATGTATGGCGAGTTTTGGTTTTGTTCTATTCATCAAAAACCCTTGGCACCCAAGAAGTCCGCCACCTCCGAATAACAAAAAACCGGCCCATCCTTACAGACAAACTTCGGCCCCACCTGACAGCACCCGCACTGTCCAAAACCACACTGCATATTCCGCTCCATGCTGAGCCAGATCTGCTGATCAACCAATCCCATATCACGCAGTTGCGCAATGGCGGCCAGCATCATCAATTCGGGCCCACAAAGCATGGAAACGGTCTTCTCCAGATTGAGATCAAGGGTGTTTATCAGTTCGGTTACCAGCCCCTGCTGCCAGGGCCACGCCTTGCCGGGCATATCAGCAGCCAGTTGAACATTGACACCGTGCTCCCGGGACCAGGCCTCATACTGTCGCCGCCAGATAAGATCATCCTCATGTTTTACACCCTGCATGATATGGATATCTCCAAACCGGTCGCGCCGACGCAGCAGGTAACGGATCACCGAAACCAGAGGGGCACAACCCAAGCCGCCGGTCACCACTACCACATCCTGACCTTCAGCCTGCGCCATCGGCCAGCCGCGACCGAATGGGCCCCGGATGCCCACTCGATCACCCGGTTGCAGACGGCTCAGCGCCTCTGTCACCCTACCCACCACACGGATGGTGTGATCGAAGAAGTGACTGTCGTCCGGGTCGGAGACGATTGAGATCGGCACTTCGCCTACGCCAAAGAGCGAAAGCATGTTGAACTGCCCTGGCTGGAATTCAAAGATATCCTGCAACTTGGTATCGACATGCTGCAACCGCAGGGAAAATATGCCGGGCGACTCCTGTACCCGTCGGTCAATTACCGCAGAATGAGGCAGGTGGGGATCAAACATCGGCCAGCCTCCCGTCCAGTAAGGCAGACACTGCCTGAGTCAGGTCGATACCCACAGGACACCAGGTAATGCAACGCCCACAACCGACACACCCGCTGCGGCCAAACTGCTCCTGCCAGCCTGCAAGCTTGTGAGTCAACCATTGACGGTAACGCAACGCCGTCTCCCTGCGCAGCATAAACTGTCCCATGCTGCTGTGAGTTTGACTGAAACAGGAGTCCCATTGACGTTTCATATCTGCGGATTGCCCATCCAATGTCCGCTGGTAACCCGTTGAGTAACAGAAGCATGTCGGACAGACTGCAGTGCAGTTGCCGCAGCTGAGGCAGCGCTCCCCGATCTCATCCCAATGTCCATGATTCAGTTTGTCATAGAGCTGTTTCAATTCTGTCTCGCCCGGCAGAAAACGGTGCTGCTGCGCTGCCGCCCGGTCCGTCTCCTGAATCATACTGTTGAGCTGTGCTTCGGTTGCAGGTTCAAGAGATAGCCGGTCAATAATCTCACCGCCCTTTGCACTGCCTCCCCAGACAAGATAGCCGTCGTCCAGTTCCGCCATGCCGATATCGAAACCTTCGCCCAATGAGGGACCATCACCGGTGGAGGTACAGAAACAGGTCGCTGCGGAAAAGGCGCAATCGATACCTATGAGAAAGAGGGCTTCACGCCGGGCCTTGTAGTGGGGGTCAGGATTTTGCTGTGAAAGAAAGTGCCTGTCCTGCAGTGCCAGGGCCGCCAGATCACAAGCCCTCACACCGAAAATCGCGGTCGGTTTAACCTCGGGCAGGGTCTGCTTTATATCCACCTGCCCATCCGCCATGAGCCTTTCATGCCAGAGTGTCTCTTCGGCACTAAAGAGCAGCGGCTTGATGGCTTGAGGTCCATGATTCCAGGCGAACAGACGATTTTCGGACTGCTCTTCCAGGCGGTACTCACCGGCACCCTGTCGCGCCTGGACACCTGTGGGCAGGGCATCGATAGTATCGACTTCCCGCCACTGAATCGTCTCCTCCTCTACCACCGGCCCCAGCGTTCGGTAACCCAAAAGGCGAAAAACATCGAAAAAATCCTGCAACCTCTCCCGTTCCATAAAACCGGGCCGACGGGCTACAATATGCTGAGCCGACATATCCTGCTATCCAATCAAAGGCTTATTCCCCCTGAAAGTTTAGCCAATAATCGCAGATCTGCTGACGAATCGTCGCGCTGGGCTTTAGGGACTGTAATTAGTGAAGATATGACAACATTCTGTTACAAAAAGAGGGACAGAAAGGATAGATACTTGGCGCATGAACCGGAAACAGACCATCCTGCTGGTTGAAGACGATCACCGTTTCGCCCACCTGGTACAGGAGTACCTGGAGAAAGAGGGCTTTGAGGTCGACCTGGAACACCGGGGCGACGCCGCAGTATCACGCATCATCGATGCGCCTCCCGATCTGTTGGTCCTCGATCTCATGCTTCCGGGGATGGATGGATTCGCAATCTGCCGGGAGATTCGGCCACACTATCGCAACCCCATCCTGATGCTGACCGCCCGTGATGAGGATATCGACCAGATCGTCGGCCTGGAACTCGGGGCAGACGACTATATCACCAAGCCGGTGGAGCCCCGACTGTTACTGGCCAGGCTACGCGCCCATCTGCGTCGTATGAACGAATCCTCTCCATCCCTGGAAGATAACGTTAAATCGGATATCCGGTATGGCAGGCTGATTATCGATCCCCACTCCCGTTCCATCAGCCTGGACGGAAACAATGTTGAACTCACCACCAGCGAATTCGATCTGCTGTTGATTCTCGCCCGCAGCGCAGGGACGATCTTAGACCGGGACGCAATTCTGCGAGCCTGGCGTGGCATCGAATATGATGGACTGGACCGCTCGGTCGACATTGCCGTCTCCCGCCTCCGCCGCAAACTGGACGACGTCAGATCCTCACCCCACCGCATCAAAACGGTGCGACGCCGTGGTTACCTTTTTGTACCCGACGCTTGGGAGTAATCATCCATGGGCCGTATATTTCTTACCCTCTATATCAGCCTTGCACTCAGCCTGGGAGGTTTCATCTTTGCGGTGCAGGTGCTGCCGAAAATGCTGCTGCATAAAACGACTCAGAGCTATTATAACCGCGTGATGTCCGGCACTTTCGAACTTATCGAAAAACGTCTGCAAAATCTGCCAGTCGCCGAATGGCAGACGGTAATCGATGAACTCCAGCCCCATTTCGGTTATCCACTCAGCATCCGCAAGGTTGCAGACCACGATTTCAGTTCACAGGACCTCTCGCCGCTAAACGCCCATCAGATAGTATTCGAGCAACACGACCAACAGGCTATCTTCCTGTACAAGCGGTTGTTCGATACCGACCAGTACCTTTCACTCGCAATGGGCCAGACCCGAACCGAGGATTCCTTGCGCAGCGCAAAAGGAACAGCCCACCTGATCTCTGAATGGCTGCTCAACCGCCCCCAATCCATGTGGCCTCAGGCCATCGCAGAACTGCAACCGCACTTCGGCATTCCGCTTGCGATTGTCCCTATCGATCAGCCAGATCTTACAGCGGAAAAACGCGAGGAACTGAGAGCCGGCAAGCTGCTGATTTTTGATATCGACCAAACGACAGAGCACTATCTTATGCGGGCCGGTGATTCAGCCTACGCAGTCAAAGCGGGCCCCATCGGCATCCCCTTTTTACTGGATGCTTTCAGCTACATCCTGATTGGGCTGCTTGCTTTGCTGGTCGCATTGGTGGTCTATTTCTGGGTTCGTCCCATCTGGCGTGATCTCAAACAGCTGGACAGCCGTGCCCACGCTTTCGGAAAAGGGGAGTTCAGCAGCCGTCTGTCGGTTTCCAGGCGCTCTGCCATTCACCACCTGGCAGGCACTTTCAATAGCATGGCAGACCGCATCCAACGTTTGATCCGCTCACATCGCGATCTCACCAACGCCGTCTCCCATGAACTGAGAACCCCCATCTCGCGGCTGCATTTTGGCCTGGAGATGCTGGAACAGCACAAAGATCAGGAGACACGGTCGCGCCATCTGGCCGGGATGCGGGAGGATCTTGCGGAACTGGAACAACTCGTCAGCGAACTTCTGGATCATGCGCGACTGGACCGCGACGGCCCAGGCTTCCAGTTTGAACAGCAGTTGATAGCGCCCTGGCTCAGGAAACATATAACACGCTTTGAAAGCCAGGATGGAGTGGTCATCCACTGCAACATTGCCGGTGGCATTGAGCAAGAGAGTTGCACTTTCGATGAACGGCAGCTGGCCCGCGCCTTTGACAACCTGCTGCGCAATGCACAGCGTTATGCCAGGAGTGAGATCCAAATCACCCTCAGTCACTCATCGAACTTGTGGCAACTTGCAGTGGAAGACGATGGTCCCGGTGTTTCCGCTGCAGACCGCGAGCGCATTCTGCAGCCCTTCGTCCGGCTCGATGAGAGCCGCGACCGGCGCTCCGGCGGCACGGGCCTCGGGTTGGCAATTGTCCACCGGATCATGGTTCGACATCAGGGCGCACTAATAGTGGAAGAGAGTAACTTGGATGGAGCCTGTTTTACGCTGCGCTGGCCCGACAGCTAGTATCCGATTGGAAACCGTAAAATGCCCGTAGAAGGCAGGGTGAATTACATTCCGTTACAAACCGATACCGAATCCCAACTGAATCCCGAGCCTATTTCGATCTAACCTGTCCCTGCACACACGGTACATTTTTATGCTGTCAGCCAAGCTGTTCAGCCCACTGATTAAAGGGACCCAAGTCATGACGAACCGAATTGCCATTAGTATTGTCCTCTCAACCTTGCTACTACTCACCGGTTGTTCAACCCTGTTAAAACCAAGTGATGAAGCCCTGGCGAAACTACCCGTCATCAAGCTTGGCCAACCCGTTCCGAAAGACGGGGACTACATTCTTCATCTGAGCAAAGAGCAACCCGTCCTGCTTGATGTGACTGTCGAAGGCTCCCTGTTCGCTGAAACGGCGCATCAGGTCCTACCGGTATTTCTTGCCAAAGACCTCTATCTCCACAAGGATTGGGCCAGCAACGACAAGAAACATTGGCACGCTGAGGACGATCTCATCACCGGCGAACTGCGTATCGAAATCACCGATTACCAACTGCCGACGAACAGCCGCTTCCATCTGCGCATGGACTATCAATCGCCGGAGTGATCTACAGTTGTCTTGCCTGATCCGCTACGCTTGAACCGGCCTACGCCTGCGGAGCGTATTTACAGCACAGGATTTAAAATGGATCTGAGCACCTAATACCTCGGCATGCAGCTGAAGAATCCGCTGGTGCGCGCCGCATGGAGGATGCCGGCGCATCAGCACTCATCATGCACTCCCTCGAGCGAATTATGTCCAGATCCTCGACAGCTTTCGCTCCAGTCCCGGTATCTTGAGCTAGGCAATCAGTACCGGCCGGAAACCTTTTTACCGTTTTGATCCACCCAGACCCGGCGAACACCGGCATCGTCCATAAATTTTCTGGCCTGTTTTTTCATACCGGCTGACCAGGACTGTTCCACCACGCTGATCCGGCCACTGGAGGTTTCGACCTGGTTTGCATTGTGCGGCAGGGTCTGTGAATAATGAATCAGACCGTCGTCGTCGTACCATTTGTATATCTTATCGGCCTGAGTGGCGGACGAAAATAACAGAAGAAGGAGGCAGAGCCAGGGAATGGATAGCTTTTTCATGGGATCTCTCTAATTATTCTTATTTAAATCAAGCGCTCGGAATTAAACACCTATTCACAAAAATTTACAAGTTTATAGTGGTTACCCCACTATCTAACTGCAAATCTCTTTTGACTCCGCGAGGCGAGACCTTTTCCGTGCACATCATCACCCTACTGCTCAGCGCTCTCTTCATACCAACTGCGATCGCGGCGGGATCAGCAACCACCGGCAGTGATCCTGAAACAGGTCTCGCCTTCTGGCGTTACGAGGCAGAGGGAATCCTGTTCGAGTTGAATCAGCGGCTCCCGGATCAGACCCGCGCCTTTTTTCAGGCCAGGGGGTTTGACACGGATGCGGCAAACCAGTTTGCCACCAGCTGCGTTTTCCAATCACGTCTGCTCAATACGGCGGTTGCGGGTGGCGCTTCACTGCAGTTCAATCTGGATGAGTGGAGGGTAATTTCAGGCAACAAATCCTCTTCGATGGCCACGACAGATGACTGGATGTCTCGCTGGAAAAAACAGTCAATCGGTCAGGCAGCCCGCATCGCTTTCAAGTGGTCGCTGCTTCCCACCGAACAGACCTACGCACCAGGGGACTACAATTGGGGAATGACCAGCTACGGCCAGCCACCCGGAACACGATTCAATCTAACGTTGGTCTGGCACCGGGAGGGCAAACATGAATCAGCCACTATCCGGAATATTGAATGCCCGGCCGACAGCCCGCAGGAGACACCCTGAATGTCCATACCGATGATACGGCGACAACTCTTCGCAACCCTGCTTTTGCTCTGCACCCTCCTCTTTCAACCGGTGCAGGCCGCAGGCACATCGCAACTGCTGCAGGCACTGCCGGACCTGCCCAAAGCCGGTGATTTCCACCTCACTGATCTGGACGGCACCGAGCATCGTCTATCCAGTTATCGAGGCCGGGTGGTCATCGTGAACTTCTGGGCCACCTGGTGCCCACCCTGCCGGGAGGAGATGCCCTCCATGCAACGCGCCTGGGAGCTTCTGGAACCGGAGGGGGTCGTCATGCTGGCTATCAACATCGGCGAAGATGAAGACACCATCTTCCAGTTCACCGCAAACTTTCCGGTGGAGTTTCCTCTCCTGCTGGATCAGGACTCCGCAACCATCCAATCCTGGCCGGTCAGGGGCCTGCCCACAACCTACGTTGTCGACCCTCAGGGAAGACTGGCCTACAGGGCCATCGGCGGCAGGGCATGGGATGACCCGGCACTGCTCAACATGGTGCGGGCGCTGAAATAAGGCTTACCGGCTATTTACCTCCTGCACCCTAATGGGAGACAATTGGCGATTGCACCCTGAAGATGCCCAAGCCGCCGTGACCCATCTCGTCATCTATGAACATCCGCTCAATGAAAGGATTCGCACCTTTCTGCGTCTTGAGCACCTGTTTCTGCAGATTGACCATTTCCTCCCTCTCAAGGATGCCTGGAGCAACCGCACCACCATCAATGGCCTGCTGGGCACCATCAGCATCTTCAGCCGTTCCGATCTGAAGACCGAAATCCTCAAGGAACTTGAGCGGCATACCACCAATCTGGAACGTATTCGCCGCCAGCCGGGGGTCAACATGCAGGCCCTCGGGCAGGTATTGGACGACCTGGAGCAGGCGATCCATCAGGTCTATCGGCTTGACGGTCAGATTGGCAAAAAGCTGCGCGAGAATGAGTTCCTCACCGCCATTATGCAACGCAGCAGCATTCCCGGCGGCAGCTGCAACTTCGACCTGCCGCAATACCACTACTGGTTAAATCAACCCTACGAGATCCGCCAGAATCAGATGCTTGAGTGGCTCCAGGAACTCAACCCTGTGCGCGAGGCCATCATCCTGTTACTGAACCTGATCCGCACCAGCAACCACCCGGTCCGGGAACAGGCCAAAGAGGGCTTTTTCCAGAAGTCACTGGAGACCCCGTCACCCGCGCAGATGATCCGCGTCGGCCTGCCGGAAGGCAGCTCCCTGTTCGTTGAGATCAGCGGCAACAAACATCGTTTCAGCATCCGTTTCCTGGAGGCAGTGGATACCGGGAGGCCCGTTGCGTCGAAGCAGAACATGGATTTCATGCTCACGAGCTGTGTACTCTAAATCCTCATGAGTGACCGCGAACCCACTTTTGTCCCCTGCCCTACCTGCGGCAAAAACATCACCTGGGGAAAGGAATCACCCTGGCGGCCCTTCTGCAGTGAGCGCTGTCGCCTGATCGACCTTGGGGAGTGGTTCGACGCGAAGCATAAAATCCCCTCTGAAGAGACGCCTTTCGACGAGGACCTTTCAGAGTATTAGTTGTCAGCTTCCTGCTCGCTGATCCGTTTCCTGAACGCCTCAGCTTCATCGTAAAGCACCCTCACCTCGTCACTGTTCGGTCCCTTCTCTGTCAGAAACTCCTTGATGGCATTGCAATGTCCCAAGGCGTCGTGGACATTACCCTCTTCAAATGATTGCTCGGCTTTGGCGAAGTGGAAACGGTGGATGCACTTCGCACGCTGCATACCCAACTTATCTACATGTTGACGAATCACGTCTGCCGGTGTCCGGTTCAATAAACCACCCTCCTGCAGAAACCCCATCAGCTCGCCAAATGCATCGACCACCTTCTGCAGGTGCAGTTTGTCGAGAATATTGTGACTCTGTGATGCCACCCCTGCCGAGGACAGCGTCTGCCCGATCTCGCCAATCAGCCTGTCGATCCCTTCGTAACGGCGATCCACCCCTCTGATGGCCTGATAACGCGCCAACATATCCTTCTGCAGCAGTTGCCGCGTCTCGGCTGGAAATTGACATCCCAAAAGCCGATCCAGCAGGTCCTCCACAAGATCCACGCCTCGCAGCAGACGCTGGATCTTCATTCGTTTCTGCGCCATGTGCGCCTGATAGCGATGGACTATGCTTGCCAGCATCAGGGCCGCAATCAATAATCCGCCGAGGACGAAAATCAGGTTCATAACTTTAGCAATCCAATCCTGAAAACTTATCTGTTAAATAGCGCTGTTATTGTGCCAAAATCATTGGCTGCCCGACACACTATTTTCAGGAAAAATCGGGGCCTGCAATGACCGCTCCGACAACAATCCTTACTTTTTGTCTGAACCGGCTGTGACCTTCCCGCTATTCCGCGATAGCTCTCCCGACTTTGAATTTTACTGGTACCAAAAGTCCGTAACCGGCACAATCGAATAAGCGAATCACAACGACTATTGAGGACAAAGCTCCATGAACTGGCCACTCCTGGTTATTCTCGTCCTGGCGGCGTTCCTACTGCTGATACCACTGCTTACCCACCTCTCCGCCCGTCGCAGCGTCGGAAAAAGCGTGGCAGTATCAGGTAGCGGGACCGACCTCCCCTCATCGCGACTGGTCTATTTTTACAGCGGACATTGCGGTCCCTGCCGCCAAATGACACCAATCATTGACGAAATGGCCAAAAACAGTGAGAAAGTCATCAAATATGATGCCAGACAAGCGCCAGAGACGGCTGCCGCCTACGGCATCCGCGCCACGCCGACAACGGTCCTGGTAGAGGACAATGTCATTACAGAAGTCCTGCTGGGTGCAAAATCACAGCGACAACTTAATAAACTACTACAGAGAATCAGCAAATGCGGGCATTGATCATCCCGGTTACCGACTTTCAGCAGAACTGTACGCTGCTGTGGTGTGAAAAAACCCAAGCCAGCGCCATTGTCGACCCTGGTGGAGATATCGAACGGATCATTGATGCGGTTTCTGTCCATCAACTGAAACCACAATTGATCCTCATCACCCACGGCCATATCGACCACGCCGGCGGCGCGGCGGCACTGGCCAGAAAGCTGGATATACCTATCGAGGGCCCGCAGCAGGATGATCGCTTCTGGCTCGAAGGCATGCCCGATCAGGCTGCCATGTTTGGGTTTTCTGCTGTGGAAGCCTTCGAGCCGGATCGCTGGTTGAAGGATGGGGACCATGTACGCTTCGGCGAGGTGGAGCTTGAGGTTCTGCATTGTCCTGGCCATACACCAGGGCATGTCGTTTTCTTCCACCGTGAGAGCGAACTGGCACTGGTGGGGGATGTACTATTCCACGGATCGATTGGCCGAACCGACTTTCCGCAAAGCAACCATGCAGCGTTGATCCATTCGATAAAGGAAAAACTCTGGCCCTTGGGAAGTGCGGTACGTTTCATTCCCGGCCATGGCGCAGAATCAACCTTTGGAGAAGAACGCCGAAACAATCCATTTGTTGCGGATTAGGTTTTAAACCGGCTCACAAGTTGCCTGAGACTTTCTGAAAGCATAGTGAGCCTTTCACTAGCCTCAGCTGTCTCCCGGGAGTCGGCTGCGGCATGCTTACTCAGTTCACTGATACGGGTGATACTGCGATTAATCTCTTCCGACGCAGCCGCCTGCTCTCTGGAATTGGAGGCGATCTCCACGTTCTTCTCTGTTATGTTGCCTACCGCCTCGGCAATCAAGTCCAGAGAGGCTCCCGCTTCTTTGGCCTGAATAACACTGACTTCGGTCTGTTGCTGGCCGCCCTCGATAGCCCGAATCGCTTCAGATGAACCTGATTGCAGCCGCTCGATCATCACCTGAATCTCCCGGGTGGACTGCTGGGTCCGACTCGCCAGCGAACGCACCTCATCTGCCACTACGGCAAAACCACGTCCAGTCTCCCCTGCCCTTGCCGCTTCGATAGCGGCATTCAAAGCCAGCAGATTGGTTTGCTCCGCAATGCCGCGTATAACATCCATTACACCGCCAATATCTTCGCTGTCTTTGCTCAGGTCACGGATTACAGCCGCCGCATTTTCCACGCTGCCGGCAAGATTGTTGATTTCAGCAACAGTTTTACCCACGACATCCTTACCAGAAGCCGCTGTAGCATTGGCGTTAGCAGCCGATGTAGCTGCCTGCCCGGCATTCCTCGACACATTTTCGACCACTGCAACCATCTCATTCATGGCAACGACAACCTGCTGAGTCTCTCCCTCCTCCTCAATTATCCGCCGGCTCGCCGCATTGGTGGTAATGGAAAGTTTTTCCGCCGCCTGATTCAGATGCACTGTGGAATCATCAACCTGACGCATAATCTCCTGCAATTTGTCCAGCAGTTGATTAAATGCCGCAGCAGTTTCACCCACTTCGGACTGACTGGAAACCTCCACCCGGGAAGACAGGTCAAGGGAATCACTGATCTCCTTGATCTGAACGGAGGTTGCGACGATAGGCTTGGAGATCCAACGACCAATCAACACTGCCACGAGCAATGTCACCAGAAGCACACCGACCGAAACCGGAATAACACTTTTTATCGTACGCCATACCAAGCCCTTCAAGCGTTCAGCAGAGAAAACCGCCTCAATGGTCCCGCCGTTCTCTACAGCAGACAGCTGTGTTCGAACAACATAGACCCAGTTCTCTTTATCCAGATATCGTCCATTTACCCTGGAAATAATCTGTTCCATTCTCTTACCATCAACCCCTTCACCCACATAGTTGTAGTTGACCGGAGCCGGTGGCATCTCAGGCGAAAACAGCGTTTTGGGTGACCCCATTGACGTCCCTGAAATCTTCAGATATTGAACACCGGAACTGGCATAGAGAAACTGTGCATCCTTGCCCCGCAGCTTCATGGCGTTGCCGCCATTAACCCCGCGGGTTGCCAGACTTTCGATCGGCTTCAGAATTGCGCCGGCAATTTCGGCCAACTGGGTCTCTTCCGCACCTGCCTGCACCTTGTAGAGCACAGTACTGAAAGCCAGCACTCCAAGCAGCCCCGTACCCAGTATGCCCAGCAAAATCGTGGTACTCAGAGAATGGTAACGTTTCTTTTTCGTAGTCATGTGTTTATCAACCAAATCGGCAATGGATCTCTTTCCTGCTGATCCGGTATATTGTTAAGTAGACGACCCATCGCGGGTTACTGACTCGTCCCACACTGTCCATGCGCACAAAATGCTTCATACCCCGTGTGACATACCCGGCAGGTATTGACTCCGAGGATGCCGTCGGCGTTCGCATCTGTGACATCGGTGCCATCCTCTTTGAAGACACCATAAGCCGCAGCACCCGCCTTATTACCGGTAACGAACAGTAACTGTAAATCCTTCAGATGCAGGATCATGTTCGGCCCATCCGCCAAACCACCCGTCCTCGCCTTATAAGTAGTGAGAACACCTGGGTTGACCAGCACTGCGACAGCACCAGGCCCCTGTGGGCGCACTGCGCAATAGGTCTCAACAGTCTCCTGGTAGATCGGCGGGAGTGAACTCACATCCGCATCGCAACCAGGCAGCGCGCCAATGCCGGTAAGCACGGTATCGACTGACGTCCAACTCCGCCAATCCTGGGAAAGGCTGTCTCACTACCCGCTACTGCAAGCTGGGAGCCGCAAATAACACAAACAATAGTCAGGAATATATTACGAACTATCTTAATTTCTCAGGTCTCCTATTTTAAGAACCATTTAACCCTATACAGCGGGATTAGCGGCAACACTGTCACTTCCTTTAGGATATAATTAACTTAACCAGACGCAATAAACCGCACTCCTCCATCCATTTTCTCCCCGAACCACCTGCCCAATCTGAAATCAGCATCAGAAATGCAGGCACAGTCACCACTCAGCCATCGAAACAGAATAAAAACATAAGCTTTCTCTAATAAATTCATATAGTTCATAGTTTTGCATTGATTGACTGCATGACGTAATATCCGCCGAATAATATTGGATGTTCATATTTTTCCAACAACAAGTCAGCACTCGTAGATCAGGCAGGTGAGATCACCGTTTTCTGCCGATACCTAAAACAAAAGATTGAGGGTGGAGTATGTTTCGCAACAATGCCAGCGGTAACGCTGCGGGCAAAGTATCCATTGTCTTCGTAGGCATCGTCTTCTTTGCCGGCGTCATTTTTGCCGGCCTCTTCAATGTGGGCCTCAGTTTAACCAACGAAATGGATTTCTGTACGAGCTGCCACTCCATGAAGATAAATTTGGAAGAGCTCAAAGAAACAACGCACTACAAAAATGCCTCCGGGGTACAGGCCACCTGCTCGGACTGCCATGTTCCCGAATCGTTCGTACCCAAGATGATCATGAAGGTACTGGCCTACAAGGATGTCATGCACGAGATCCTCGGCACCATCGACACAAAAGAAAAATATGAGTCCCACCGCTGGGAGATGGCGAATCGGGTTTGGGAGAAGATGCGCAGTACAAACTCTCGCGAATGCCGAAGCTGCCACGACTTCAGCCAGATGGATCTGAGCGAACAGGATCGCAGTGCCCGTAAGCGTCACGCAAGAGCGGAAGACGAAGGCAAAACATGTATCGACTGCCACAAGGGTATCGCCCATGAGGAACCGGATGAGCCGGATGAACCCACCGAGGAAGATAGCGACAAGGCATGATGAGCGTTTTTGAACCCGGAACAGTCACGGTGGAATCATGAAGAAAAACAAGCTTGCCGCAATACTGCTTGCGCTGCTCATATCGACGCCTGCTCTCTCCGGTGACAAGGAGATGGCAAAAGAGTTGAGACTGGCTGCCATTGTCGGTGACACAGACGCCATCATCGAACTTCTGGATAAAGGCGCTTCGGTCGACACCGCCAACAAATTCGGCAAGACCGCGCTCATGATGGCGGTCGAAAACGACAATTTCGAAACTGTCGTCCTGTTGCTAAACCGGGGTGCTCAGGTCAACTCCCGTACCTTCGCAGGCTGCACTGCACTTACCGTTGCTGCCGAAAACGGTCACCCGGCACTTACAGCAATGTTGCTCGAACGCGGCGCAAATATACATGATCGTACCCGGGCCGGCTGGGACTCAATGATGATCGCCGCCCGTTACGGCATCACGGACATGGTAGAGCAGCTTCTCTTCAAGGGCGCCGATCCCCACGCGTCGGACAAGCACGGCAGAAACGCGCTCATGATGGCGGCTAGAAAAGGTCATACCGATACCGCCGAAATACTGCTCAAACATGGCGCCAACGCCGACGCCAAAGACAGAAACGGCTCCACCGCCTTGATACTCGCGGCCGACCGCGGCCATGAAGAGACTGTAGAACGTCTGCTGAAACTCGGCGCTTCCATCGACAAAGCGGATCGTGACGGCGCGACGGCATTGATCTGGGTAGTGGGACAAGGGCACATAACAATCACAAAACTGCTGATTGACAAAGGCGCCAATATCAACCACGCTGACCAAGATGGCATTACGCCACTGATGGAAGCTGCGAGCAGTGGCTCCATGGATATGACCCGGCTTCTGCTGAAGCAGGGCGCCGATAAAACAATTAGAAACAGCGACGGCCGCACAGCTGCAGACATTGCCAAAAAGAAAAGAAAAAAGCATATCGTCAATCTGCTCAAAGGAGCAGGCTGATACACAAGTATGTGGAAGATGAGATAGTCCCGTACAATCTACTCGTCACCCCATATTAACGAATAATAATGTCAAGCGATGGCACCCGCTTGGCAACGGTAACCGGTCGTTTTACGAACAACCTGTTATCCAGAGCATTGCGCAAGCGAAGTGGATGGAATCCACAATAAATCCAAATAAAGTCAGGGAGTTTTCGCTAGCGCGCCAATGCAGTTGAAGTCTTCACGTAGTTTAAGATTTCAGCGCATTTTTTACTGGGATAACAATCCCATTATACCAATGTAAGCCTGTTCAAAACCCAAAGGAGGAAACATGGCGTACACAACGATTAAGAAGGCCCTGATCGGGGCACTGGCTCTCAGTGCATCTTCACTGGCTTTCGCCGCTGACAAACCCCTGATGATGGGCGCCAGCGCAAAAATGCTGTCCGACACCTGCGCCGGTTGCCATGGCACCAACGGCGCTAGCGCCGGCCCGGCTATCCCCAGCATCG
Source organism: Chromatiales bacterium (assembly GCA_036784775.1). GTDB lineage: Bacteria > Pseudomonadota > Gammaproteobacteria > Chromatiales > Chromatiaceae > QGON01. Next base: position 17,953 of record JAMJIN010000022.1, read on the forward strand.
GCGGCCTCTCCACTGAATACTTTGTTGAGGTCATGCAAGGCTATAAGAGCGGTGAGGTTATATCCACCATCATGGGGCGCATCGCCAAGGGCTATACCGACGAAGAGTTTACGGTTATGGCCGGCTTCTATGCCAAGAAAGGCTTTGTTGCCGCCAACCAGAAGTTCGATGCCGCAAAGGCCAAGAAGGGCGCCAAACTGCACGACAAGTACTGTGAAAAGTGTCATGCAGATGGTGGAACTGCCGCTGATGACGATTCCGGCATCCTCGCCGGCCAGCTTGTTCCCTACCTGAAGTGGACCCTGGCTGACTATAGGGCGGGCGACCGTCCCATTTCTAAGAAGATGAAAAAGAAACTCAACAAGATGCTGAAGGCGAAAGGCGACGGCAGTATTGACGATCTGATGCACTTCTACGCAAGCCAGAAATAAGGGGGATTGAAAATATGAAGATTACCCGTAGAGGTTTTGTAAAAGGTGCCGGTGCAGCGACCGCTGTCGGCATGATCGGTACCCCTTTTATCGCCCTGGGCGCAAGTAAGAAGGTGGTGGTAGTTGGTGGTGGTACCGGTGGCGCAACTGCTGCCAAGTATCTGAAGCTGGCCGATCCGACCATTGATGTCACCCTGATCGAAGCCAACAAGCACTACTACACCTGCTATCTCTCCAACGAGGTTCTGAGTGGCGACCGCACGATCGACTCCATCAAGTTCGGCTACAGCGGTATGGGCAAACATGGCGTCAAGATCGTTCACGACATCGTCACCGGCATCGACGCCGGCAAACGCGTGGTCAAGACCAAGGGCGGCAAGAGCTTCAATTATGACCGCTGCGTCGTTGCTCCTGGTGTCGATTTCAAGTGGGATACCGTTGAGGGTTACGATGCCAATGTGGCAGAGACCATCACCCACGCCTGGAAGGCCGGTTCACAGACCGTGACCCTGCGCAAGCAACTGCTGGCAATGAAGGATGGCGGCACTGTCTGTATCTGCCCGCCAACGAATCCCTTCCGTTGCCCTCCCGGACCTTACGAACGCGCCTCTCAGATCGCGCACTATTTCAAGCAGCACAAGCCAAAGTCCAAGATCATCATCCTGGATCCGAAGCCGAAATTTTCCAAGATGGGCCTGTTCACCCAGGGTTGGAAAGATCTCTATGGCTACGGCACCGACAACAGCATGATCGAGTGGCACGGCACCCCAAAGGGTTCCGACGACAACGTTCTGACCGGCATCGATGCCAAGACCCGCACCGCGACCACCGGCTTCAACGAAGTCCAGGCGGACGTACTGAACGTGATCCCCGCCCAGAAAGCCGGCAAGATCGCATTCGCTGCGGGCCTGACCAAAGGCGACTGGTGCCCGATCGATCTACACACCTTCGAATCCACCATTCACAAGAACATCCATGTGATTGGTGATGCTGCGATCGCCAAGGGTATGCCGAAGTCCGGTTATGCCGCCAACTCCGAAGCCAAGGTCTGCGCTGCTTCCATTGCCGCGCTGCTGAATGGTCACGAGCCTGGTACGCCTGCCTATGTCAACACATGCTACTCTATCATCGGCCCAGGCTACGGCATCTCCGTTGCAGCAGTCTATCGTCTGGCTAAAGACGGCTCCAAGATCACCAAGGTCTCCGGCGGCCTGACTCCCAAGGATGCGTCTCCCGAGATGCGTGCCCGCGAGGTGCAGTACGCCTACAGTTGGTTTGACAACATCACCAACGATGCCTTCAACTAAGTCATGAATCATAACCGTCAGGGATGACGGCTGAGGACGTTTTCACAACGATCCCTTCAAAGGCGGAACCCTCGGGTTCCGCCTTTTTTATTGGGAGAACAAACGCTCCCCGTTGCAAACGGGCGGGTTATTGAATTGGGGCGGCGTCCCTACTAAAACAGACATAAAACCGCACAAATAGAAAAGGCGGGGTTACCCGCCTTTTCTTGTTACAAACTTCATTGCGCAGCGGGACTACTTGGGCCCGATCGGCCTTCTCATATCACGAGATCGTTTGTCGATCGCATAACCACCATAAATCTTGGATGATCTGGAGTATTTCGGGAAATCAGGATTCTGCCAGCCCACCTCGGCAACCTTATCCGTCGGCGGCTTCAGACGAGAGGAGTAGTCCATCACCGCCATGACATCCCGCATGTTAAAACGACGGATCTGTTTAACCATCTTGGGATCGGCGTTTCTGCGGCGACCTTTTTTTATCCACTCGAACTGACGCATCAGATAGCGGTAGTGCTGGCCGTAGATCGCCGGTATATGCTCGGCCTTATCTCCCTGACCATTGTCGCCATGACACTCCGTGCAGTTCTCTTCATAGAGTTTCTTGCCATGTTTAAGATCATGCCCCGAACCCGTGCCATTCCCGGGCGTCATGGGCAACAGTGCAATATAGGCGGCAACATCGGCAATCTCCTGTACACCACCCAGCAGGCGGGGTGAAGTAAATGGCCGCATCGTTGGATTGTCGCGGTTGCGGGCGCGGATGTCGGCAAGCTGCTTGATGATTACCGTCTTCAGTTGACCTGCAACCTGAGGATAAGTGCCGCTTTCATGCCCCCACCCCTCCGGCGTATGACACACCGCGCAAATCTCATACACCTTCTTTCCATTTTCAAGATTCGGCACTTTAAGGAGTGCCGCATCGTACTCCTCCATCGCCTTTTCCGACGTCCCTGCCACAACAATTCCCGCCGCTATCAAACCAAGAAAAACAGCCCCTGTCTTTAGCAAATATCTACTCATCGACTTCTCATGCGTTTGTGTGATGAACGGACTTGAGAATAGCCTTTTATTACATATCAGGCAATCTTTCATCAATGGCTTCTCTAGCGCAAACACGTCGATTGATTAGCATTTGATAATTATCTTAACCATTGATAGTAAAGGGAAAATTGAACTCTCATCCGGTATCTGCCAGAATGCAGAGCTAGTCGATACCTGCCAAAAATCCGCTTATTGCAATGCTGATCAATAGGGACAGATGTGGCAAATACAAAAATAAATATCAACGCAATTAACAACTAACTTCATCCCTGATGAGCTGAAGGTACATCCCATAACAACTAAAGAACTGGGATCAAATCTGCAGGATCAACCGCTTTTTCTCGAAAACTTAACGACTCATACACAAACCCCGGAGGCTCGTTCATGAAACGGCTATTGCTGACACTACTTTTAACACTACCATTCGCTGCGCAGGCAGTAGACATGGAAAACGGTAAAAAACTCAGCCGCAGTTGTGCGCTTTGCCACGGCCAGCTGGGCCAGGGCACACCCGGTCCCGCATCCCCGCGTTTGGCAGGAACACCTGCCGGCTATATGGTTCAGCAGGTGGAGGCCTACATCAAAGGCGACCGTCCAAACCTGCGCATGGTTGTTACCTCATCCCTCCATTCACTTAGCGAGGATGATATCGACGATATTGCCGCCTACTACGAAAGCATCAACCTGAACAAGATTGCCCCCGGGTTGGGTATGATTCCACAATGGCCGGGCAATATTGCGCAGGGAGAAGCAATTTATGGGGAGGAGTGCAAAAGCTGCCACCGTAAAAACGGCATGGGGAAATCCCGCAAAGGCATACCGGCCCTGGCCCTGCAGTACTCCCAATATCTATTCCGTCAGATCAAGATGTTCCAGTGGCGCAAACGGGTTCATGACGACGAACCTGATGATGATACGTTTGATAATTTTTCCAATCAGCAGATTGAAAGCATCCTGGCTTATGTCTCTTCACTGGCGCCCAATAACAAGAGATAACGTTATCGACAGCGTTACCAAGCGTATATAACCATTTCCCGGAGTACCTTAAATGAATGCACTGAAAAACCTTTGGTTTATGCTGGCACTGGCGATCACGATCCCCACTACCGCTTTGGCAGCCGATAAGCCGGCGATGCCGCAGATCAACATTACAGACATCAAACAAACCGTTGTACAGATGAGCCTTCAAGATGGCATCACGCGTGAAGATGCGATACAAGCATTGATGTCCCGAGCTGCGGAGATCAATCTGAAGTTCGTTGCCCGACAGGAAGTTTCGAAGGAGTTACAGGCACGTGGCCTGAAGACCCCCTACCTCGACATCTTCCAGTTCTGCAACCCGGAAGACGCCCGCAAGATGATTATGCATGACCCCATCTATGCAGCCTACATGCCCTGCCGTATTGCCATGGTGGAGGACAAGAACGGCAAACTATGGTTGATGATGCTGAACCTGGATATGCTGATCAACAGTCAGATGCTGCCTGCAGAACTGACAGAAATCGCCATCCGCGTCAATCAGGCCATGCTTGATGTGATGGTTGCCGGCGCTACAGGCGAGTTCTGATGATTGCCGTGGTCGGAGTCAAATTTGACTCCGACCTCTCATTTGGGCAATAAAAATAATCCCGCCCGCTGTTATTTACAGATGGTATCCGACAGATTTGCCTGGAAGATAGCCTTGTGTATGTCGCCCAGACTCAACATGCCGAGGAGTTTGCCGTCAACTGCGACCGGGATGCGACGAAACTTGTGCCGTATCATTATGGTGGCGGCACGCAAGATGTGCATATCCGGTTCGATGCTAATAACCCTGGAGGTCATCAGATCAGACACCTTCAGATTCACTACATCCTTGTACTGGCTCATCATACCTTCGTAATCCGGTGTAGCCATTACATCCGCAAAATCCTCCAGTTTTGGAAACATGCGGTGCATAACATCCTTCTCCGCAATGATACCCTTCAGATTTCCATCTTCATCCTCAACCGGAAGGCCGCTGTAGCGAAACAGGCACATCAGTGAGACCACTTCCAGCAGTTTGGTATCAGGTGTCACCGTCTTCGGTGATCTTGACATTATGTCGCTAACCAGCATCGGGGGAGCTCCTCGTCAGACGCTATAATTTTTCTTTAACACTCTGAAATTCACGCCTTTGCCGGAACGGACAAAATAGCCAAACAGGGGCACTACCGCTGGATTCCAGATATGCATACCTTAGCGCCACTCACGACGCAAACGATAAAGATACGCAATCCAACAGGCAAAGCCAACCACTATTAATAATTCATGATTGACTGATTATTCAATCGATACCTTATACGAACTTCGTAAACATGATCTTCACACCATCGCCAGGGGGGCAGCAGTGAGCACACTGTCCGCCACATCAACCAAACGCCGCTGACGCTCTCTGGCGAGTGACAGCAGTTTGACCCTTGCCTCTTCCTCAGCGATACCCATCCTCATCATCAGATTGCTGCGGGCACGGTCGATACGATAACTCTCCGCCAGCTTGACACGCACACTCTCCATTGCCTGCGTCAGATTCTGCAATCGCTCAAACCCCGCAATGGCCGCATCGACAATCACACCCAGCTCTACTTGCCGGATTGTGCCGACTTCATAATTGGTCACACCGGCATTGATCGCGCGTTGAATCAGATGACCGTCCCTGTTTCGGCTCAACATTACCACCGGCAAAGCCGACACCGAGACCACAACCTCCAGCGATTCAAGCAATGCTGAAGAGGGGGTGTCCACATCGATCAGAAGCAGATCAGGCTGCTCACGCAGCACCCAGGCAAGAATGTCGCTATTGGGACGGGCAACATCGAGGAGACGACACCCTGCCTGGTTCAGACAATCTCGAAGCTCCAGATCCGATAAAGGATTTGCACTAACATATAGTATCGACCGCTTATCCAATTCCCCATCTCCATCATTATTCGGAATATTGCTCAGCAAACATTGCTTTATCGTTATATGTTTTCGGCAACATAGGATAAATCTATACCTTGTTCAGGATGCTATTTCCCGATTCACGGATCAAAGCATGATCCATTTCACACCCACTCTGATCTGCCAACCACCCGCATGTAATAAACACCCCGCCGCGATATGCCTGTCCAGGAGCCGTCGCAACATGCATTTCGTGGCGGGTTATCTGTTTCCTGCCGGACACTAAATATTTTTTGTCCCTATTTCCTCGTCTTTAGTCCTCGTCTGGGGATAAATTTCATACACAGTGCTAAGCGGATGATTTTCAAAATAATGCTTGCTCAGGATTAAAAGTTATCCACAACCTGCACACAACTTACACAAGTTTATACCCACCCTGATACACAACATATTGTGGTTGACACTTTAAATTTTGCATATATATTGTGTTTACCAGATCGCTTCCTATCGATCACAAAGGACACAAAAACGGCCTGTAGGTTGCACAGCCAATAAAGAATGGATGCTATGGAACAGAGCAATAGTTATTAAGCATTTCCCGCCTTCCAACGAGAAACCGGGACTGCTCCCCGAATTAAAACTGAACCCGAACAAGTGTGTTTGCCCGACACAGCCAGGAGGAGACATGGTCACCGAAGCCAGCCAGAATGATGTTGCATCCGACACCCTACCACCGACCGTCCAGGAATCACTCACTCCGGAAACCACCTCTGGTAACAGCGGTGCGTTCCAGGTCATCCGTCGCAACGGCAAGGTCACCCATTTTGATGCCGGTAAGATCTCTGTCGCGGTAACCAAGGCCTTTCTCGCGGTCGAGGGCGGCAGCGCGGCCGCTTCAGGCCGCATCCACGACACTGTAAAGGAACTTACCCATCAGGTTGCGGTTGCCCTGACCCGCCGCACGCCAGCCGGTGGAACGGTACATATCGAGGATATCCAGGACCAGGTGGAACTGGCCCTGATGCGCTCCGGCGAGCACAAGATCGCCCGCTCCTATGTGCTCTACCGCGAGCAGCAGAATCAGAAGCGTGCGGAAGAGGCGGCACAGAAGGCGGCTGAAGGGGGTCTGCCCCCGGAACACCTGGTCAAGATCACCCTGGCTGACGGCAGCACCCGTCCGCTGGATATCAGCAGACTTCGCTCTCTGGTTGAGGAGGCCTGTAACGGTCTTGAAGAGGTGGAGGCCGAATCGATCCTGGACGATACCTGCCGCAACCTGTTCGATGGCGTAAAAGAGGCCGATGTCTCCCAGGCGCTGGTGATGAGCGCACGCACCCTGATCGACCAGGAGCCCAACTACTCCCAGGTCGCTGCCCGTCTGCTGTTGGACATCCTGCGCCGCGAGGCACTCGGTTTCCTCGGTCAGGAAAACAACGTCGGTACCCAAGCCGAGATGGGCGCCCGCTACAGCGACTACTTCAAGTCCTATATCCATCGTGCAGGGGAGCTGGAACTGCTCGATACCCGTCTCGGTCAGTACGATCTGAAACGGCTCGGCGCCGCCATCAAGCCGGAGCGTGATCTGCAGTTCGCCTACCTGGGTCTGCAGACGCTCTACGACCGTTACTTCGTCCACAGTGAGGACGGCGTGCGCTTTGAACTGCCTCAGGCCTTCTTCATGCGCGTCTCCATGGGACTGGCAATCAACGAGATCGACCGTGAAGACCGGGCCATCGAGTTCTATGAACTGCTCTCATCTTTCAGCTTCATGAGTTCCACACCGACCCTGTTCAACTCCGGCAGCCTGCGTCCACAGCTCTCCAGCTGCTACCTGACCACCGTGCCCGACAACCTGGACGGCATCTACAGCTCCATCAAGGACAACGCCCTGCTCTCCAAGTTCGCCGGCGGCCTGGGCAACGACTGGACCCGTGTGCGCGGCCTGGGCGCCCATATCAAGAGCACCAACGGCAAGTCTCAGGGCGTGGTTCCCTTCCTCAAGGTGGCCAACGACACTGCTGTGGCGGTCAACCAGGGCGGTAAGCGCAAAGGTGCGGTCTGCGCCTATCTGGAGACCTGGCACATCGACATCGAGGAGTTCCTGGAACTACGCAAAAACACCGGTGACGAGCGCCGCCGCACCCACGACATGAACACCGCCAACTGGATCCCGGACCTGTTCATGAAACGCGTGGCCGAAGAGGGCGACTGGACCCTGTTTACCCCCAACGAGACACCGGATTTGCAAGACCTCACCGGCAACGACTTCGAAGCTGCCTACAACGCTTACGAAGAGAAGGCGGCCAAGGGCGGGATCAAGATCTTCAAGACCGTGAAGGCGGTGGACCTGTGGCGCAAGATGCTCGGCATGCTGTTCGAGACCGGGCACCCCTGGGTGACCTTCAAGGACCCCTGCAACATCCGCTACACCAATCAGCACATGGGCGTGGTGCACAGCTCCAATCTCTGCACCGAGATCACCCTGCACACCAACGACAAAGAGATCGCAGTCTGCAACCTGGGTTCGGTCAACCTGCCAGCCCATGTCGACGGGAACGGCCTTGATCTGGCGAAGCTGGAGAAGACCGTCACCACCGCCATGCGCATGCTCGACAACGTCATCGACTACAACTACTACAGCGTGCCTCAGGCACGAAACTCCAACCTGCGTCACCGCCCGGTTGGGCTGGGCATCATGGGTTTCCAGGATGCGCTCTACAAACAGCGCATCCCCTACTCTTCGGAGCAGGCCCTCGACTTTGCCGACCGCTCCATGGAGGCAGTGAGCTACTACGCCATCCAGGCATCTTCAGACATGGCGGCCGAGCGCGGCCGCTACTCCACCTACGAAGGTTCTCTGTGGAGCCAGGGCATCCTGCCTATCGACTCGATGAAAAAACTCAAGGAGAGCCGCGGCGACTACCTGCAGGTGGACGAAAGCCAGACCCTCGATTGGGATCACCTGCGCCAGAAAGTGACCACCCAGGGGATGCGCAACTCAAACTGCATGGCCATCGCACCCACCGCCACCATCTCCAACATCTGTGGTGTGAGTCAGTCTATCGAACCCACCTACCAGAACCTGTTCGTCAAATCGAACCTCTCCGGCGAGTTCACCGTGGTCAATGCCTACCTGGTACATGACCTGAAAAAGCAGGATCTGTGGGACGAAGTGATGGTCAACGACCTCAAATACTACGATGGCAGCCTGCAACCCATCGACCGCATCCCGGCAGAGCTGAAGGCGCTCTACGCCACCGCCTTCGAGATGGATGCGCGCTGGCTCATAGAGGCGGGTTCCCGCCGCCAGAAATGGATCGACCAGGGCCAGTCCCTGAACCTCTATATGGCGGAACCCTCAGGCAAAAAGCTGGACAACCTCTACAAGCTGGCCTGGGTGCGCGGTCTCAAAACCACCTACTACCTGCGCTCCATCGGCGCCACTGCTGCGGAGAAGACCAGCGTGGTGTCCTGCGGTGATGGCGGTCAGGTCAATCTGGTTGGCAGCAACAGCGAATCACCCAAGGCCTGTTCGATCCTCGATCCGGAATGCGAGGCTTGTCAGTGATTCCGAAGGTGACAGGTAACGGGTTTCAGGAAACAGACTTGAATCGAATTTTTAAGGGGGCTTCATCATGCTGAATTGGGACGATCCATTGACGGCACCGACACCAGCGGTCAAACAGGCACCACAGGCCGAAGCAGCCGTGAATGACGAGTTGCAAATACCGGAAGCCGTTGTCGCAACCGAAACAACGGAGATGCCGGCCGAGGCAGCGATGAATCTGGATGTTAAACAGGTCAACCCGGATGACAAACGCGTCATCAACGGTTTGACCGATATCAACCAGCTGGCGCCATTCAAATACCCCTGGGCCTGGGACTATTTCCTCAACGGCAACAAGAACCACTGGACGCCGCTGGATATCAACATGGCGCAGGATGTGCATGACTACCACCACAACCTGACGTTGGAGGAGCGCCACGTCTACGAGAACGTGCTCTCCTATCTGACCACCTCCGACATCCTGGCGATGCGCAACATCGGCCTGGCGGTGATGGAGAAGATGTCCGCACCCGAGCTGCAGATCTACCAGGCCCGCCAAGTCTATGAAGAGGCCCTGCACACCTGGACCTACCAGCACTGCATCGAGACCATCGGTCTCGACCAGGGGGAGATCTACAACCGCTATCGCGTGGTGCCGGAGATCAACCGCAAGATCCAGATCACCAACCGCCGTCTCGCCTCGATCCTGCGTGCCGACATCAATCTGCGGGATCCCGACGAGCTACAGAACTTCGTCATGGCCTATATCTTCTTTGCAGGTATCTTCGAAGGTTGCTGGTTCTACAACGGCTTCAGTCCGATCTTCGCCCTACAGCGCCGGGGGCTGATGAAGGGCACCGCAGAACAGCTGCAGTACATCATGCGCGACGAAGTGATGCACGCCTCATTCGGCATCCGCGTGGTGAAACAGATCATGTATGAAGAGGGCATACAGCTCGATCCCAAAGCGGTTCGGGAGATGTGGGACGAGGCGCTGGAAGCTGAGACAGGATATGCGGGTTATATCCTCAAGGATCCGATCCTCGGTTATTCGAAAGAGGATCACATTGAGCAGTTCCGCTTTATCGCCAACCGCCGGGCGCGGCAGCTCGGGATGGAAGAACCCTTCCCCGGTGCCGAGAATGCCCTGCCCTGGCTCGACGAGCAGGCCAACCTGCGCAAGGAGAAGAACTTCTTCGAAACCCGTGTCACCGAGTATCAGGCCGGTGGCGCACTGAACTGGGACTGAGTCAAAGAGTTAGTAGTCACGGAGCGTTATCGGCAGGGATGCCTTTTTAATTTCTTAGGTGGACGGGGTATAATCTGACTTCGATCCCTTCACAATCAAGAGGAGATTTTCATGTTATGTTCGCACTGCTCATCCGTGATGGTACAGACTGAATCCCTGCGGGATACCACCACCGAACAGTCTCGTTATGAGTGTCCGGTGTGTGGGCGTACGCACCTGCAAACACGGCAACTGCACGTAGCGGCGTCTCCGCATCCGGACTACAGTCACCACTTTCCGGGCGGTGAAAGCATCACGCCGCACTGACCCCACGTCAAGCGGCCCAAACTACGAAGGGGATCAGCGGGGGAACCCCGCCGCATAACGTTCGATCCACTCTATCGCAGCCTGTTCACCGGTAAGCCGCCGCCCCTCTTTTTTCAGCACATCCTGTTTGTACTGTTCGATATGGCAGACCTGCTCTACCATGCGCAGGGCAAACTCATCACCCGAATCTTCAAATCTCACGCCAACCTCATAACACTCTTCCAGCGCCTTGCACCAGACCGTTATCCCTGAGGCATGGAACTCCGGCGGCGTTATGGAGATGGCCACATGGATAACAGTGCCGGGGTCAATCCAATGATTCGCGATGAAGCAGAGCCCTCCGTCACTGATGTTTTTCAGACAATCATGGTTGTCAGCGACAATCTCACCCAAATCGAAATCGATGGGTATGTCGGATGGATGCCGAATGAAGTGGCGCATGCTGAATCTTACTTGCTCGTACGAAGGCCTATTCTCCAGCCGGTTCCTCTCTTGTAGATGGCGGTAAAAACCCGAACATAATTGGCGAACAGCGGTAACCGGATGAAATAGCTGCAAATAGCGAGTCAGAAGAAACAGCCAGCGACAAAGAGTGACATCGAGAAAGAAATCGGGAAGATGTAGGGAGCC
>JAMJIN010000570.1:0-1113 GCA_036784775.1 Chromatiales bacterium
AACACAGAGTGGGGACATACCACAAACCCTACAACACCATAATATCCACAGTGGAACACCCCAAGGACCAAACCCCAAAAAAACAACGTCTGGGGTGAAATATGAGATAAAGGGACGCTCTCCTAAATTGTCTGACAGTTCGTTTTGGAGTTTCCCCGTCTTATTATTTGCTTGTTACTTTATCTAAAATAGTATTATTATATACCACTGGCTTCTTTCAGGAAATATATACCTTTCCAATATTTGTATGCCAATGAACTGTCCTCGTCCCTTTAAAGTGTAAAAAACAGCCAAAATAAGCTTTCCACAAAATATTTTGTATTTCAAAAAGCTATTATTTTTAATTCAGTAATGATTATTCACCAGTTGAAGTGTCTTATGTTAAAGTAAACTTTCCAATGTGTGTCACAAAACTATAATTGAGGCCCCTCCAAGCTCCCGCACCAATATCTCAATAATACAAATTAATGATTTTCCAAAATTAACATTGTTTAGAAAGCAGAGTGTAATAAAATTTATGATGAATGTATTATTTCACAGTAGTTATTTGAAGAAGTGCCTTTACTTTTGATCTTCGCACTATCCAACAAATTGTCAAACTTTAACTTGTTACGCCCGGTACCAAACTTTGTTATGGAAACTAATTTCTGTCCTGCACAGTAAGCATCAGTTTGACATACATAGAATACATCTATATTTTGCTTTAAAGATAGTTGTTATGCCTAGGACCAAGCTACGATGTTTATTGTTACGTCCGGTACCAAGCTTTAATGTTGTATAGCTAAAAGTGATGTGTCCAAATAGTTATCTCTGGACTATATTATCTAAAAATAGAAGTGTTCTATGGGAAAGGGTTATTTTAAAATTGTGTTCTAATTCAATTACCAGTTTGTATATGCAACAGTACTGTGCAAGCATGAGCAATTTCAAATAACATTCCCGGAACAGGATCTCATTTTATGAATCTATAGATGGTCCCCACACTGTTTTTTAGTATAACATGAAGAAGAACATAATAACTGTAGAATATCACTATTATAATTCAATTCCAGCATTTACTTATATTTCTTTAGGGTGTTGAAATGAACTCGGTACCTTGATACCGTGCATAAC
>JAMJIN010000571.1:0-1113 GCA_036784775.1 Chromatiales bacterium
ACTCTTTTGGATAACATAGGCCCTACCGACTCGCTAGATAATGATGGGCTGTTACGAGCCATGCTGCAACTCAGGAACACACCCGTATCCCGTAACGTATCCCCTGCGGAAGTGATATTTGGCAGACCCATCAGAGATGCGTTCTCATTCGTCAACAGGTGTACTAAGTTTGAGAATCCATCCATCCGCCCGATGTAGCGGGAGCCTTGGTCAGCAAAGGAGAATGCTATGCGCGCTCGATTCGCGCGCACCTCTGAGGCCCTAAATGCCCACTCGCGGCCCCTATCGCCCCTGGTGAACGGCGCGAGAGTATATGTCCAAAACCAGCGTGGGCCCCATCCGAACAAATGGGACAGATCAGGCGTCGTCGTGGACGTAGGAGACAAGTACCTGGTCAAGATTGACGGCTCGGGCAGACTCACCCTCCGCAACAGACGGTTCTTAAGGCAATTTGTCCAGCCCTCTACATCTATCGGCGAGCCACTGTCATCTCGGTGTCCCGCGTCAAACGACCTTGCTCTCCAACCACGCCCATACACGATGACAGCAACCACGCCGGATCAGTATCATGCAGCCACTGCGCCAGAGCTCCATCCACCAGCTACGCCAGCGTCTCCTACTGTATCAAAACCCCAGGCAGCAACAACGCCAGCTTCTCCAGCAGCCGCTGCGCCAGAGATTCATCCAGCTACCGCAACTCCTGACGTAGATGCACCTCCAGCAACCTTCGACGGGCCACCTTCATCGCTACCTCGTACTCCCTCTGCACGGCCTCCGGAACAGTCATCGCCTCGAGTCCTGCGCGCACCACGATTGCGTCGACCGCCTCGTTGTTACGAGCCAGTGTCAGGGACGTGGGTGTAAGTCTTTACATTCATAGTTCATGAACGTGGGGGGATGATGAGATGTAGCAAGTAGCCTACAAGTATATGGCCTATAGATCTGTGGTAGTCACTGGTCAGTGATGCGTATCGTTATGCATGGTTGGACATCAAGTGCCCACTGCAGTCAATTGCACTGGTACATTGTGCCAGTAGCCTGCCACACGAATGGGTCGACAGTGAACACTGTGTGCTGATGACATTACATTGAGGTACAAGATACATTACTATA
>JAMJIN010000213.1:0-5641 GCA_036784775.1 Chromatiales bacterium
ACTGTCGAGGTCGATACACCCGGTACCACACCTTCTCAACGGCTCCCTACATCTTCCCGATTTCTTTCTCGATGTCACTCTTTGTCGCTGGCTGTTTCTTCTGACTCGCTATTTGCAGCTATTTCATCCGGTTACCGCTGTTCGCCAATTATGTTCGGGTTTTTACCGCCATCTACACTCTCCAATGAAACACTATCCACAGACGGTTATGCACAGTGGCTCAGCCAACTGGAGGAGATGGACCGTGAAGCCCGGCACGTAGAATTAGGCAATGCCGACACCGATCCTTCACTGGAACAACAACTGCACCTTTGCCGCACAATACTCAGCACAGAACTACTTGGGGATACAGAGAAACGGTCACAACTGCAGCGCATAATAGAGGTAAACGACAACTACTCATCCCTACAAAGGGCAATTGGCCTCTATCCCATCACAGCCATCTTTGTTGACATCATCGCCGGCAACTGGCGGGATAAAGCAAGGTTGCGTTTGAGTGGGGCATCGGGCAGACAATCTGATGAGGTGTCTGTACGTTATATTCCCCCTACCGGGAAAACGATAAGCAGTGACAGAGTGGCAGATATCCTCTCAAAAGCCACCGCCAACCCCCTCAAACTTCCCGACGTGGATGGAATAGAACTGCAGCAACTGCTGCTGAACTTCGCACCGGTTTGGGTCGTTGAGACAGAAGATGATAATGACCGCATCGGCACACCCAGGCTTGATCTCTACGGCAATCCACCCAGTATCGATACCAGCAGACCAGTGGTCTATACCTACAAAAGCTTTACCCGCTGGCAGGGCAATAACCTGCTGCAGTTAAACTATGTCATCTGGTTTCCCGCCCGTCCACTGGAGAGCCATTTTGATATTCTTGGAGGCCATCTGGATGGCTTGAACTTTCGGGTTACCCTCGCTCCCTCCGGCCAACCACTGCTCTATGAGAGCCATCCACAACTGCGGTTGCTATCACACGCTCTTTCCCACGCCAGCCCTGACATTCCAGCCACCATCCGGCGCTGAACCACCACTCCTGGCCGACACAGTTCCTGAATCGTCGCAACGCAAGGAGATAAGGCTCACCACAGGCACACATCACATCCGAAAGTTCGCTAACGCAGTTAACGCAACCCTCGACTTGGGCAAGAGTTACAAGTTAGTCGATTACCAACAACTGACAACCCTCCCACACACCTCCGGCAGTCGTTCACTCTTCTCTGAGGACGGGATCGTGCAAGGGACGGAGAGAGGGGAACGCTGGCTGCTCTGGCCGATGGGTATAGCGTCACCTGGGGCGATGCGTCAGCGTGGCCATCATGCCACAGCCTTTGTGGGTCGCCGTCATTTTGACGATCCGGATCTGATGGAGACGCTGTTCTTTCCTACAAAAGCAGACTGATCTGATTCAATAGTATTTCTTGTCAACCATTCCCATGCTGGTGCGTTTTACACAGTGAGACGACCAAAAACTGTCGTCACATCATTCAAACAACTCTTACCAACCGAGGTAATTACAATGAAATCACTGCTCGCGAAACTCACCATTCTGGGTCTTCTCACCACTGTTGCCTTCAGCACAAATGCCGGACAAGGCCATGTCAACGGCAAAGGCTGGGCTCAGGGTTCCGGCGTCGCTCAAGGCACCGGCATCGTCAAGGGTTCAGGCACCGCCAGCGGGAAAGGTGTTGTTATCTACCGCGACGGTAACGGTAATATCCAGCACAAAAATGGTTCAGGCACCGTCTCCGGCCGGGGCATAGCCATTGGCAAGGGCACCTTTGCAGGCACGGGTAAAGCCTATGGCAAAGGCCGGGCAGCCGGGAATGGCAGGACCTGGAAATAACCCCTTCCAACGTGTGGGCGGCGTCAAATCAGGAATTAGTTTGCTTGTGTATGTTTTAGGGCCTGATTTGATTCCGCTCCATCATAAGCTGCCCTCTATTTCCAGTAGAGAAACAGGTTAACCTCAACCGCTTTTTTTGAAAGAATGACCCAATGCAGGGTCAATCCGACAACAATTCATTACGCCGGCAGCAACAACGCCAAACTCTGGCCGATGCCTTCCTGAAGATGCTGCCCGCAGATGCTGTCATCTTTCGGGAAGAGGAGTTGGTCCCCTATGAGTGCGATGGACTCTCTGCTTACCGCCAAGTACCCCTGATCGTGCTATTGCCCTACGACACAGGCCAGGTTCAGACCATCCTCCGTTACTGCCACACCAACAAAATCCCCGTGGTGGCGCGCGGTGCCGGAACCGGACTCTCTGGCGGTGCGCTGCCCCATGAAGATGGCGTACTGCTCAGTCTGGCGCGTCTGAATAAGATCCTGGAAGTCGACCAATCAAATTTGCGCGCCAGGGTGCAGCCGGGTGTGCGCAATCTGGCGATCAGTGATGCAGCCCGGTCTCATGGACTCTACTATGCACCCGACCCCTCCTCCCAAATCGCCTGCTCCATCGGCGGCAACGTGGCGGAAAACGCAGGAGGGGTACATTGCCTGAAATATGGTCTGACCGTGAACAACCTTTTGGAAGTCACTCTGATTACCATTGAGGGGGAGCGAATCACCCTGGGAGGTGGCGGTCTCGACAGTCCAGGACTCGATCTACTGGCGTTAATGACCGGCTCTGAAGGCATGTTGGGAGTGGTTGTGGAGGTGCTGGTCAAACTCTTGCCGATACCAGCCAAGGCTCAGGTCATCCTGGCGGCATTTGATGAGGTAGAGGCCGCGGGCAATGCTGTTGCCGCTATCATCGCCAGCGGCATCATTCCTGCCGGGCTGGAATTGATGGACAACCTCTCTCTGCGCGCTGCAGAAGCGTTCATCCATGCGGGTTACCCTGTGGAAGCAGCCGCTATTCTGCTCTGTGAACTGGACGGCAGTGAGGAGGAGGTTGCCGTTTCGGTAAAGTTTGTCTGTTCCATCCTGAAGCAATCCGGTGCCAGCAAAGTGCGCATCTCCAAAGATGATACCGAGCGGCAGCGTTTCTGGGCCGGACGCAAGGCTGCATTCCCGGCGGTAGGTCGAATCTCGCCGGACTACTACTGTATGGACGGCACTATCCCACGCAAACGACTGGCGATGGTTCTGAAGAAAATCGCCGAGATGTCACAACGCTATGACCTGCGCTGCGCCAATGTCTTTCATGCCGGTGACGGCAATCTGCACCCTCTGATTATCTACGATGCCAATATCCCAGGAGAGCTGGAAAAAGCCGAGAAATTCGGTGGCGAGATCCTTGAACTCTGCGTAGCAGTAGGCGGCACTATCACCGGCGAACACGGTGTCGGCCTGGAGAAGATCAACCAAATGTGCGCCCAGTTCCCCGATGCGGAACTTGAGATCTTCCATGCAGTGAAGGCAGCCTTCGACCCTCATAACCTGCTCAATCCCGGCAAGGCGATCCCCACCCTCTCCCGCTGCGCTGAGTTTGGCGCCATGCATGTGTATGCCGGACAGCTGCGTTTTCCTGAACTGGAGCGGTTCTAAGTGGGTGGCAACCAAGACATCAGTGAAGCGCTGCAAGCCGATGTGGTTCAGGCGGCGGAGAGCGGACAACAACTCTGTCTGCAGGGTGGCAGGAGTAAAGATTTCTACGGCCGTGAATTGATCGGAGAACCCTTCGATCTGAACCAGCACCGGGGCATAGTGGATTATGAACCCACGGAACTGGTTGTCACCGCCCGTGGCGGCACGCCACTCACCGAGATCGAGGCAGCACTGGCTGCACAGCATCAGATGCTCCCCTTCGAGCCACCGCATTTCACAGAGGCATCGACAATCGGTGGCGCCATTGCGAGTGGTCTCAGTGGCCCGCGCCGTCCCTGGTTTGGTGCTCCCAGAGATCTGCTGCTGGGGATCAAACTGCTGGATGGGCGGGGACAGATTTTGAACTTCGGCGGCCAGGTGATGAAAAACGTGGCTGGATATGACCTTTCTCGACTTATGGCCGGTGCCTTGGGTACCTTGGGCATCCTGCTGGAAGTATCGATAAAAGTCCTGCCTCTGCCGCCACAGGAGACAACCCTTTTATTCGAAGCAGATGCAGAGAACGCTCATGCAATTACGCAGCGCATGTGTCTTGATGCCGCCCCCATCTCCGGCAGTTGTCACATGGATGGACAACTGTACATTCGGTTGGAGTGTGATGAAACACGGGTATTGCAGCTAAGAAACCGGTTTGGAGGGGAGTTGGTTGAAGATGCTGAAATGTTCTGGAGAGCACTTCGGGATCAGCAGTTTGCTTTTTTTCAGACTGACGTCCCGCTCTGGCGGCTCTCAATGCCGCCAGCGGCTGACTTTGGTCTACCGGGGAAACAGCTCATCGAATGGGGCGGTGCATTGAGATGGTTCAAGGGAGATCACTCAATGGAGGCCATCCGCTCCGCCGTCAGCGCAACCGGTGGTCACGTCACACTGTTTCGGAATGGTGATCGCAACGGCGAGATCTTCCATCCCCTGAATCCCACTATTGCATTCCTGCATCAACGCCTGAAACGGGTATTCGATCCCAAATCCATCTTTAATTCGGGACGGCTCTATCCTGAATAGACCAGCTTGTTTTTGTTGGCTGCTGACATACGTTTGATCTCCATCTCCCGCCTCAGCGCATCACCATGCGGGCCAACATCTTCCGTGTAGAGCAATTCAACCGGCAGTCTGCCACGAGTATACTTTGCACCCTGCCCTGCATTATGTTTCTCGACCCGTGCAGCCACATCCTTGGCAATCCCGGTATAGAGCGTACCGTCACCACACCTCAGAATGTAGACATACCACGCATCAACCGATTGACTCATCAACGATCACGCCTTCAGCCAGCTAATAGCCTCAGAAAATTCCGCCTCATCGAAGGTCTGTAAGTGTCCTTCCATGAAATAGGCACCAAGTTTTGCCGTCCATTCCACCCAATTAGGCCCACCAATAACTGCAATCTTTTCGAAATCATTGCGGTGCTGAATGCCAAATCTGGCATCGTCCCACATCGCACCGATTTCCCATCCCTCGAATGTTTCTCCCAATAGGAGCGCGACATGCACTTTGCCATGACTCTGGATCAGTTCATCCATCGCAGGGATAAAAACAGTTTCATAATCTTCTGCAGTGAGCATCTCGGTTGCCTTTATAACCAGCGTGTTTCCTTCTGTTTCAGGCAATATCTCAATCATTTAAAGTGTTCCGATCGATTTCTCAGTTCAGATGGCAATGCTCAAGGCAATAACCGGCACGATATTAAACAAGAATATACCAATTTTGAAGAGCGCCATGCCCGCATAATGGACAGTATCGAATCGCTCAACCGACAGACTGAACCATCGACTGTGCATACGGTAGACCCAGTCGTGGGCCAGCATGAAAAAAAGAAACCACCATATAAGCAGTCCGATATTGATCACCGCACACCAAAACAGCGTATCCCGAATAAGATTAATTTCCATATTCATACCTTTTCAAAAATTCACTTGATTAGCACGAAAGTTCAGCAAGCCGCAGCCATGTCTCGGGACGTGGTGAAGTCGTTGCAGCAGCCCGAAGCAAACGAGGTAGCATGGCTCTGAGGTCGAAGCGGCGGTTGAATCGGTACTGATACTCGGCCAAGTATCTGTGGGCATATTTCTTAAATCGAAAGGCATGGTAT
>JAMJIN010000572.1:0-1112 GCA_036784775.1 Chromatiales bacterium
AAAGAGAGAAGCAGATGTGGCATCAGATCACCACCTACTACTAGGAACTGTGAGAATAACGCTGAATAAATACGTAGACTCAGCAAATAGACCACAACAACAGTACATTGTTCATAAACTAAAGTCAAGAGAAATAAAACTCGAGTTCAACTGTGCTGCAACATTCACGCTGATGAAAGAAAGGAAACAAATGAAACAAATGGACAATCGATGCGAGACAGTAGAAGAGAAACATGAAACACCAAGCAAAATTCAATTTTTCATTAAATTGGCATAATCTGGTGCACGCGTCGCGAGTCTCCGACCCCGTCCGCTGCCATGGCCTCTTTCATGGCTTCCTCCAGCCCTGTTAACCAGTCAGCACGGGCAGCTGCCGTGGCCTCTTTCATGGCTTCCTCCAGCTATGTTAACCAGTCAGCACGGGCAGCTGTCTTGACCAGTCTGTTGGAATCAGCCATTGTTGCAGCTTTAACACCTCACTGCTTGAGTTCAGCATGTTTCACCATGAAATGCCAGGTACTCTTCGTTGTCCAAGGCTGTCTACGGTCTGCGTTTATCCTTGTTGCTTCACCAGTCCCTACAATGCACAGAGCCGTCCTTCTCCACAGCTCATTTGTCTACACATCAGCCCAGTCAGCATCTGTCTCTCCCATCGCTGCTGCTAGTGCTTTCGAGACCTCGGATGCTGTCTCTTCGCAACGGAGTACACGAGTGATGAGCTGAGGGCCGTGTGGCGGCTTGCATTGGCACATTCCTACTCTCAGCGGGGTCACCATTAACGCATGATGAGTCCTTCAGTACACCTCGGTGCGTGCGGCAGTCCTTGATACGACCTTTGGTCGACTTTGCAATCAGCACCCTGTCATAGTAGCGTTTCTGTTGCTCCTGGTCACCACCAAAATTGCCCCGGAACGTCCATCGCCTTCTATACTGTTTCCGTACAAATGAACTCGAATCACATCGACCAGCTGCAGCAGCTTCCTCGTGCAGCCTTCGTCTATTGCAGTTGGGCTCGGCCGTGGCTATACCCGACCTGCCGTTCACTCCAGCTGCGACGTGGCCGAGTCCTGCAGCTGCCATCTCCGAGGGGTGATATGCTGCTAACTCCCCAT
>JAMJIN010000214.1:0-5624 GCA_036784775.1 Chromatiales bacterium
ACCCGGAGAACCAAGTAACAGAAGAAGCTGGAATTAGAGACGAAGCAGCGTAGAGAATTGGACAACTATCTTGACAAACGTCGCCGTCGCCCGGATGCTAAGGAGCATCTGAACAAGTCTGGTTAGATTTAGGCTGAGGTGGAATTGTTCCAATTTGTTTCGAAGTGAGCGGGAATAGTTGACCTATTGCTGCGATCTTCGGGACGAATTGGGGCAATTCCAGCCAGCGTAAAGCAATCATGACTTGCTCAGAGGCTCCTTAAATGTGCAACCTGGTTTTTCACGGTAAATCTCGCCGAGCGTCGCGGCAACCGTCTGCTGGTGGACAATATCGATCTATTGCGGGATAGCTTTCATCGAACCAAGCGTGCTCATCCGTAACGACTCACTTAGATGGGAACAGCTTCGCCCGCGCAAGTAGCTCCTTCATTACGCGAGTCAGTTCCCTGACATCTTCCTTATCTTTTCTAAGCAACTTGATAAGATGCAAATTGTTAGCAGTGGTTGTCACCATCCAATCGGCTGTAGCTGCGTCAAGAACACGGGGCAATACTTCGGTGGCAGCAGCATAGTCGCGACCCACAATGGCCAGCTCCAGATATGTGGCGAGATCCCAGTAGTCGCTGGAGGTGGCTCCTCCCCTGCGCGCAACTGCAAATGAGACCAAAGGTGTCAGTCGCTCTGCCTCCTGTTGTGCCTTTTCGGTGCCTTTTTGCAAAAGCAGAGTAATGGCATTCACACCGGGATAGTAATCTGCCGGTTCACACTCGAATCCCTGAGTGTAGCTATCGATTGCTTTATCCAGCAGGGCTGGCGCACGCGCATCGTCTTCCTCTTTGGCTGTCTTGTATTGATCCTTGTAAATACGCCCGAGAATGCCGCATGTTTCAGCACTCACACAATGCTGTTTGATCAGTTTTTTCAAGACACGAATAGCGCGCTGTATCTCTCCTGCGCCAGCACATCTGTTCAAGGCCAGTGCCAATTGCTGGCGAGCCATAACCGACGCTTGCAGAGCCGCCGGAAAGCTTTCGTAAAGCGCGATCATTTCCTCCCAGGCACTCAAATCCCGATAAGTCAGATAGAGCCGCATCAAAACATCTTTATCCAGGGTCTGGATATCACCCATATTCTGCTGCAGTTGTTTGATGCGCTGCAACGCCTCGTCAACCGGCGTTAGATTCAATGCCTCTGCAAGTTGGTCTTCAAATACTTCTGAAGCTCGGATGCGTTCTTTAAACACATCGGTAAGTTCATGGCTAAGTTCAATACCTGGAAATTTATCGAACAGCTGAAACAGGGGACTATCTTTAGTAACAGGGCCTTCCAATGCGGCTTTAATTCGTTCTGCTATAGCTTTGCTCAACGACTTTGCCGCTTTCTTTTTAAGGCGGCCATTTTTTAGATCATAGGGTATGGCTCTGACCATATTCACATCAAACGGTGGACTGCCGACGGTCGCAAAGATGGGGATTGTGGTATAAGGCATCGCTGCATGCCGTATACCCAATTCATAAAAGACATTGGCATTGGCAGTAGTGAGATCCGCAATAACGAATTGGCTCAACAATAAGCGGGCAAACATCGCTTTGTGAATAATACCACCGGTCTTCTCTTCATCACCCCTTATGCAATGCAGACCCGCATTTTTAACTGCGGGTTCAATGCCCTGCCGATAGACCTGATCAAAATCGATTTCAATTCCAGACAGAGGATCAACCTTTTTACCAAAGGGCATATCGATAAAGCAGCTTTGTTTATTGCCATCAGACATACTCAATCTCCTTGTCCCAGCATGTAGGATTCGTCCGTCTCATACATCGCATGGAAGCTGTCAGCCGACATGCAATACCCATCGGTGCCGTCTTCGTTGTTATAGACGAGGTAGTCACCGGCTTGGTAGTGGGATTCACCCTCTATGGTTTTGATGCTTCCATCACTGTCTGCCTGCTCGGCCCACACCGTGGTGATTTTTACAAAGCGCCCGGGTGAGACCTGGCGGTAGGTTCGGTCGAACACGTCGGCATCGACTGTGTAGATGTCACCGTTGTTGTCGAGCAGCCAGTCGCCCTGTTTACAGCGCTGTTCGGCACCCCACTTTTGGTAGACAAAACCTGTGGTGTCCAGATCGAGTTGAACCGCTGAGACGGCCTGGTCCGGGCGTTTACGATAGCGGGCAAGGGTTTTCATAGGTTCAACATAGCATGGATTCCAGTTTAAAGCGGAAGCCCTCTTTTACTGTTGGTGCGTCTATCTTTGATCTCAGTCCGGTGGTTTGAGATCTCTCCCTGCGGTCGAGATGACATGAATGTAATGAATCAGTGATCCCAATAATATTATTCGGAAAACACTTTTTTCAGCAGATCGGTGGTTCTGGCCGTAGGATTTTCCCGGATCTGCTTCTCCTGGATGGCGATATATTGAAACAGGCCGTCCATGGTTTTGTCGGTGACATACTTGTCCAGGTCCAGCGAGTCTGTGTTGAAAAATCCACCCAACAATCCACCAGCCTGGCCCAGCAGGGATTTATAGGCCGAGGTGACGCCAGCGCTATTCGTGGCCCGTTCTACAATTGGACGAAATTTCTCCTCCAATTGTGCTTCACTACTCTTGCGAAAATATTGCGTTGCGGCATCGTCTGATCCATTCAAAATGGATTTGGCATCAGCGACGCTCAACTCACGAATGGAGTCGCCCAGGATTGCCGACGCCTCCGGCACAGCCTGTTCTGCTGCCCGATTCAGGGTTGTGACAAACTCGTCGACATAGTGCCCCTGCCCTGTCTTACGGGCAATTGACTCAATCGTCTTAAGAGAATCAGGCATGGCGATGCGCACCAGTTCATCAGCCAGAAATCCGTCCGTCTGTCCCAGTTGATTGATCGCACTCTCAACGCCATTGGCAAGCGCCTCTTTCAGTCCGGAGGCCACTTCACTGTTACTCAGTACCGATTCTGTAGCGGTTTCAACTGTATCGCTCTCGATGAACTGCTTAAAGATACTTTTCCAATCACCTTGGGCACTCGATGCCAGTACTGTCAGTACAACCGTTGCCACAAGCAGTCGGGTAAATTCGAGCTTTTTCATTATCCCTATCCTCTTTAATACATTCATGGAATCTGTTTCAAAAACTTCAAGAGCTTGTTTTTTCAGCTCATCCAGAAACCCCAGTCTACACAATCTGAGCAGATCGGTCCGTCACATGATCCACAACCCCTTCCCGCTTGAAAAGATCGCTCTTGGCATCCAGGCCCCCCGCGACATTCGTCCATCCCTGAGCATCATGGAATCCAGGCACAGCGAGAAGAATAATGGCACGGAATCAGGAGTCAACCATGGGTGGCGCGGTGAGAGGCCGGTTTCAGCGAAACAGAACTGGACAGGCTGGAAGCACTTTGCGAGGCAGTATTTTGACTATTGTCATGCTCTCTTCATATAGTCAAAGAAATTACCGGCATAGCCGCTAAACTAATAGAGTAAATTGAAGGAATTGGCATCAGATTGGCTATTCGTCTGCACCTGGTAAATGAGGGAGGTAACCTGGAGTAACAGCTGTTTGGGACATCACTGAGACAAATGAATAAAAACAGTGATTTGACAAGAATAAAACGACCGGTGTTGTTACCGCTGGCCGTGACATTCATTCTTCTAACGAGTGCATTTCTCGCTTCAATTCTATGGATTGAGCAGGAGCATGCAAGAGAGAAATTCCTCTCCCTCAGAAATTCCATCGAAGCCTCATTCCTGAGGAAACTGGATGATGAGGCGGCGCTACTTTCCAGCCATCTCTTTTTCATCAGCAACAGCAGCTGCTTTCAAAATGCCTGGAGGAGACAGGACAGACAGGCATTGCTGGCATGCAGTGGGCCTGTCTTTCAGCAAATGCAGGCGTTTTTCCAAGTCTCAGAGTTGAATTATGTCACAGACGATTTCAACTATTTTTTGCGTGTTAACGAGCCCTCAAGATATGGAGATTCTGAGCGTGGTCGAGTTGTGCACCGTGCTGCCAATACCGGAGAACTCAGTTATGGCCTGGAGATCTCCCAACGCGGCCAGCTCCTCCTGGTAATTGCCAAACCCTGGCATTTTGAAAACAGTGCTCCAGGTTTTATCAAAATGGAGATTGATATATCTGATGCTATCTATCAGGTTGCAGCTACACAGAATGTGGATCTTTTTGCTTTCATTGAAAAACCCGAGATCAATCGGGCCTTGTGGGAGCAAGAAGCGAACCGGTCCGGGGGTGACTATAGTTGGGAGTTCCTGGAAAACCACATTGTCACAATTGGCGACCCATTGAGTTTTCCCAATAAACAGAAACATTTTTTTGACGGTCATGTTATCGGAGATGAAGAACCGGCAATCAACTACAGGGACAAGGAGCGATCCTACTCATTAGGCAAGTTCCCCCTGCTTGACGAGGCCGGTCGTTATATTGGCCATATTGGGATAATCCTTGATAACACAGAGGAGCAGATTGCAATCTGGGGGCTGTTCGGGCGTTTTCTTACCCTCTTTCTGGTGGCTGGCGGCATTCTGTTTTTGTTGTTTTTCCGATACCTCGGCCGTATTGATCAGAGGCTGTCAACTGTATACCACGATCTGCATAAGGAGATTACTGAAAGAAAAAGAATGGAGATCTCTCTGCGCAAGCTTTCGAGCGCGGTTGAGCAGGGTGCCAGCGCAGTTGTGATCACCACTGACCAAGGAGAGATCGAGTATATCAACCCCCGCTTCAGTGAAGTGACCGGTTACTCTTTGGATGAGATTAGAGGAAAAACACCCAGAATATTGCGCTCAGGGGAGACCCAGGCTGACATATATGAAGATCTCTGGAATACCATTTTAGCAGGACGGCACTGGGTTGGTGATCTGCACAACCGTAAGAAATCCGGAGAACTCTACTGGAGCCATCTCTCCATTTCACCGATTACCGCGGATAGTGGAAAAATCACTAACTACGTGGCAGTCAGTGAAGATGTGACTGAGCTGAAATCAGCTCATGAACAGATGGAACGCCTGGCCTTCTACGATACCCTGACTGAACTGCCAAACCGCCGTCTGTTCAAGGACCGGTTAGAGTGGGCCATTAAGGATGCTTCAAGAAAAGGTAGTTCAGTGGCTCTTCTGTTTCTCGATCTGGATCATTTCAAACATGTGAACGATACCTTGGGACATGAGGCAGGAGATTTACTGCTGAAAAGCGTAGCCCGGACGTTGACAAAGAGCGTGAGGGGAAACGATACGGTAGCACGTCTTGGGGGGGATGAGTTCACCATTCTTCTGACGGATATACAGAGCCCTTCCGCTGCCAGAAAAGTAGCGGAAAAGATTTTGCAGTCGCTGCGATCACCAGTTCACCTGGAGGGTAAAGAGGTCACAATAACCACCAGTATCGGTATTACGCTGGGTCCTGAGGATGGAACCCAAGCCAATGCGCTGATGAAATATGCTGACCTCGCCATGTATAAACCCGGTAGTTGCATAAATTCCGGTGCTAACAACCATTCCACCGTATAAAAGACAGGGAGAAATAAAAAATATGCACTATCTCTGGAGTTCACTGCTGGTGAGATCCAGAAACCATGAAAAATCCTACATTTGAAACGATAAAAATGAGAAAGC
>JAMJIN010000215.1:0-5594 GCA_036784775.1 Chromatiales bacterium
TCCTATTGTGGATCGTGGCATCATCTTGCAACAACCAGTGACTCATTCCGTGAGTCACTGCTGAACATTCGTACTAATCAAGAAACTTGTTGAAAGTGAAACCAGCTTCCGCACCCTGTTCGAAGCCAACAGCGATGCCATTATGCTGCTGGATGATAGAGGGTTTTTCAACTGCAATCCCGCCACGCTCGAACTGTTCGGCTGTCCGGATGTAGAGAGTTTCAGCACGCTGCATCCGTCCGAGCTGTCACCCCCGATTCAGCCCGATGGTCTGCCATCCTATCAGGCTGCGCAGCAGATGATCGAACAGGCCTTCCGGAATGGCAGCAACTTCTTTGAATGGGTGCATTGGCGATTTGATAACCATCACGAATTTTCTGCCGAGGTTCTACTCACCGCCATGAAGCTGGGTGAGCGCAATGTCCTGCAGGCGGTGGTGCGGGACATTACCCAGCGCAAGCTGGCGGAACGATCAATCATGGAGGCAAAGGAGGCAGCGGAAGCTGCCGCAATAGCAAAATCCGACTTCCTGGCCAACATGAGCCACGAGATCCGCACCCCGCTCAATGCGGTTTTGGGCCTGGCGCGGATTGGTCTTCGTGAAAGTGGAGAGGATAAATCCCAGGCGCACTTCACGCACATCCTCGACTCCGGAGAACACATGTTGGGGGTGGTCAACGGTATTCTCGATTTTTCCAAGATAGAGGCAGGGAAGCTCGCTATTGAGTCACACCCGTTCCAACTCGTTGCTTCAGTGGAGAATATAGTGGGTAAGTTGGCTGAGCGGGCTGAAGCCAAGGGTCTGGCACTGAAAGTCCACTATGGCAGCAACCTGCCTGCATGGGTGGAGGGTGATCCGTTAAGGCTGCGGCAGATACTGCTCAACCTGCTCTCCAATGCCATTAAATTCACCCGTCAGGGTGAAGTGTCCCTCTCTGTGACACGAGAGGGGGAGATGACTCACTTCAGGGTGAGCGATAGCGGGATCGGCATGAGTGAAGACGAGGTATCGCGGCTGTTTCATCCTTTTGAACAGGCTGACACTTCCACCACGCGAAAATTTGGCGGTACTGGTTTGGGGCTGGCAATCAGCCGGAATCTGGCAAAACTTATGCGTGGCGGGATCGATGTGGAAAGTCAGCTTGATGCCGGTAGTGTCTTCACCCTGAGCCTGCCTCTTCCGGAAACACAGCCAGCTGTGAAAAAGGATCTGGTTGTGCCCGCAATGACAGGGAATCAGCTGAGTGGACTACGCATCCTGGCTGCGGAGGATGTGGAGATAAATCGCCTCATCCTCGAGGACCTGCTGGAATTCGAAGGTGCCCATGTGGTGTTCGCAGAGAATGGCCAAGAGGCGTTGGACAGACTGGAAGAGCATGGGGTATCCGCTTTTGACCTGGTGTTGATGGATGTACAGATGCCGGTGATGGATGGTCATGAAGCGACCCGTCAGATCCGGAAGATGGCCCCGGAACTACCGGTCATAGGACTCACTGCCCATGCCCTGGCAGAGGAGCGGGAGAAGTGTCTGGCTGTTGGCATGGTTGATCACGTGACCAAACCGATTGATCTGGATACCTTCATAGCGACCATACGGCGTCATGTCGATATGCCTTCGTCTTTCCCAAATGAGACGGATTCCGGTGAGTAGCGTGACTGGGAAGAGCGACATGCCTAATCCTGCAGATTTTGGGCCTCACCCCTGGCTGCTGGAGATCTCAGCTAGAATCCTCCTGCCTTCTTTCTCGTCCAGTGTGGCAAGGCCGTTTTTCAGAATCAGGCCTTCCAGGAATGTGAGATGGGAGTCAGTCCCGGCTTCAACAGCATGAATCAATGTTTGCCTTGACGCATTCAGCAGGCACTTTGCGGCTTTCTTCTTGGCTTGCAGGCGTTTTTGTTCCCAGGCAGTCTGGATAAATCGCCATACTGGGGGTGATAACTTCTTTTCACCCCAATTGTTGAGCGTGACCCAATACTCCACGCCGCCTTGAACAAGGGGGAGATGCTCAGGAGGGACGCCGATCTGGGTAGTCAGAAATGACTTCAGCCAGCGGCTGCTTTTGATCCTTCTCTGCGTCATTTTAGTATCAGCTAATACGATTATCGATACGGGCATATTAAGTGTTGCAGCAAGGAATATCTGTAAAACTGTGTGACACATGGGCGGTAACCTGCTGGGTTTGCAGGCATGATCAAGCGCAGCGGATCAGGCAGCAGACTACCGGTTCTGCAAGCCTGACCCGGCCTACAGCTTATCGGTCAGGCGTGCCAGCCGTTCTGTTTCAGGCAACCGGGAGAGTGTGGCGCAGGCCTGATAGAAAGCGATCCAGTCCCGGTTTTGCTGTTCAAAGAGGTCGATAAAGCCGGGTACCAGCCGATAATAGGTGGCAATTTGTGCCAGAGAGGCATTGTTGATGGGCTTGTCAAACCAGCGGTCGTAACGCCCGAGGCCATTCCAGCGCTGTTTCAGCTGCTGATAGTCCTGGCGTAATTGGGAGAACAGCCTGGCCTTGCGGTCGCGCATTTCAGACTCCGTCATCTCCTTTTCATAGAGCGTTTCCAGTGCCTTTCGGCTCTTCAGCAGGAGGGCGGTGAATTCCTCATGCCGAAGTTGCTGTTGTTGCCAGGCCGAGGTGGTTTTCTGCTTCGTGCGCAACCACTGATCCACGCCCAACCGGGCCACCGCCGTGGCAAAGGCTTCGTTGAAGGCGCTGTCACCCTGCAAGTAGAGTTGCTGATGGGCCAGTTCGTGGAATATGAGTTGTGCAAGGCTGGTTTCCGGCCAATGGATCACTGTGCTGGGCAGTGGATCGTCGAACCAGCCGAGGGTTGAGTAGGCGGGCACATCGACGATGGTGACATCCAGCCCTTCGTCCCTGAGTTGGCTGGCGTAGGCGGTCGCCTCGGCTTTGCTGAAATATCCCCGGTAACTGGCGCAACCCACTACCGGATAACACCACTGCTTAGGATGGATCGAGAATTCAGGCGTGGCTATGACACTCCACACCACTGCCTTACGCTGTAGATCGGCATAACTGCGATAGCTCTCGTTTTCCGGCAGTTTCAGCGTTTGGCTTGCAAAGTCCCTTAGGGTTTCAACCAACTGAAGCCGCTGCCTCAGCTGTGGATCAGTCTGTGGATTCGTCAGCAGACTGCTGATTGGCTCAGTGCGCTGCATCAGATCCAGGTGTCCCTGGATCGATTGCGCATAGTATCCAATGCTGGCGCAGCTGGTGAGCAGCAGTGCCGCCAGCAGGGCGGAGGGAAGGCGTAGGCGTGGAGAAAGCAGTGTTCAACCCTCTTTCGATTCTGACATATACTGACAGTATACCCATGACGAATAGAGGCTCTAAGCCGGTACGAAAAGAATTCTGGAGTTGGATCTGCCATGGGAGGCATGGATAGCAGTAGCAACTGACCTTTTGGGGATGAATCATGTATTGGATGAAATTGCGTTTTTTACTTGTTGGGCTGGCCTTTCTGTTGGTCGGCGGTTGCCCATTTACTGACTCAGACGATGGCACAGTCAGCACCACGATTCCGTTGACGACTGCGGACAAGCCGGATGTGGCGCCCTGTCCCACGCAGGATATCCTGGCTGACCAGACAACCCTCGATGAATTGAAAAATGTATTGGTGAATGGCGCGCTTGTCTATCTCGATGTCCCCTGGGATGGTGGGGATCCCGATATTTATTCAAAGAAGTGTGGCCTGGATGCGTTTTGGAATCCGGCGGACAATGTCAATATGGTTGCGCCGGGCGATGTGGGCATGGCGGCCCTGACGCTTGCCCAATACTACCAGTTCGGCAATGCCGGTATCTGCGCTGCCGGTTTTAACAATGGCAGCTTCGGCAACGGAGAGGGTTTTCCCGTTGCAGGCACCTACCGCAAAGAGATCAAAGCGACCCTTGGGGGCTTTACCTATCATCTGCGATTCAGGCTGGTCGTCACCGGCGCATCAGCGGGTAACCTCTTTGCCGATGAAGGCATCGTGGTGCCGCAGGATATGGAAAACACCCTCGTTTATGAAGTGGATGGCGTTGTGACTGCTCATGCAGACCTCTACAGCACCATCGTCGATGCTTTTCTGGCGGGTGGAGGCGCTCCGACAGTGGTGCTGACAATCAAGCCGAACGGCGCTGGGGCGGAAATCCTGCGGGTCAGTATCGAACTGATCTGTGTCTCCAAAGCCTGAAAATTGCCGGGGTAAGGGTGAGACTGCTCAGCAGTGCAAGGGTGAGACCCACTGCCAACAGGCCGCCGAGTTCCCTGTTGACCTGAATGGTCGACAGGGAGAGTGCTGCCGTGCAGGTGGCAATAACTGCGGTGGTCGCCAGTAGCGCAGGACCGGCCCGCAAAGCGCTGCTTTGCAGCCGCCTCTGGAGAGAGCGTCTGCCATACCGCAGTGGCCATAGCAGATGCAGGGTGTAGTCCACCGCCAGGCCGAAATAGATAACCGGCAGGAGCATCATGCCCAAGCTCCAGGGAATGCCTGCGTGGCCCATTATTCCGCCGATCAGCAGGGCTGGCAGCAGCAGAGCGATCAACGCCGGGACAAGGTTGTCTGTGTTGCCACGGAAGGTCCAGAGAAGGGTAGCCATGATGATCGCCAGTGATCCGATCAGACCCATCATGCCCGCTTTGGCCCCCAGTTGTTCCATGCGATGGTAGTCGTAACCTGTGCCACCGAACCAGAGTCGGTGTTGAGACAGTACGGTGCGGTCGAAATGTCTCAGCCAATCGATGAGTTCGCTGTGGCGTTGAAAAGAGTGGGGGGCAAAATGGAGCTGCACCCGTGCGGTGGCGCTGTCTGGTTTGAACCAGTCTGAGAGCGCTGCTTCTTCAGTGCCGGGTTTCGACGCTGTCGTTGTTTCCAGCCCTGCCGCAAACGGCAGAACCATTTTCGTCTCGGGCCATGTTCTTGCGTAGTTCCTTACTGCCCTGGCTGCATTCAGGAGCGCTATTCTGTCAGTGCCAGCATCGTCTACGGCCTCGATGAAAACATCTACGGGCCGCAGGTCAGTTCCACTCATCGTGGCAAGTTTGTCGATCTTCTCTTCGAGTATATGGGACGCGTGAAAAAGATTGGGAAAGCGTACTGTCAGTTGCAGTGACGGCAGCCCTGTAAGGGCGATGCAGAGTAGCGCAACCCATGCTGTCAGGACCCGTTTCGCATGGCGTTGTGAAAAACGGACTGCCTGCAGCGCAAGATACCTCGGCCAGTTTGGGATGGATCGATGCCTGATCCCGGTAGAGAGAAAAAGTGTTCCGGTAACAAAAGTCAGCAGATAGGCCAGTAGCGCGCCGATGCCTGCCCAGATCCCCAAATCATGTAGTAGGGGTGAATCCTCCTGTAGCGCCAATATGAGCAGTGCACCGGCGGTGGTGAGGCTGGTCAGCAGACAGGGATGTGCCAATGCACGAATTTCAACGCCTGGGAAAAAAGTATTGCGCTTGCCCGCAAGACGGGTGTTAGCGGCTGAGTAAAACCGCGCATAGATGGCGAAGCCCGCCTCGCTGCGTCGATACATCCTCCGTCAGAACGTCACATCCTCGTCCACGTCAAAGACTGTCACCCGATCCTCTTGCATC
>JAMJIN010000573.1:0-1108 GCA_036784775.1 Chromatiales bacterium
CGCCGTTGACGCCGCTCCCGATGCCGGTGAAACGGTTCGACAGTTTGCACGTAGACCTGGTCGGTCCATTGCCGGCATCGCAAGGTTTCACCTACCTATTGACGATTGTGGATCGGTTCACGCGGTGGCCGGAGGCCATACCATTGAGTGACATATCTGCGATAACATGCGCTCGCGCGTTTTTGTATCATTGGGTTTCGCGATATGGTGTGCCGTCTACCTTGACGAGCGATCGCGGCAGACAATTCGTATCGGAACTTTGGAGGAAGACTGCGTCCATGCTGGGAGCAG
The DNA here is from genome assembly GCA_036784775.1 of Chromatiales bacterium. GTDB lineage: Bacteria > Pseudomonadota > Gammaproteobacteria > Chromatiales > Chromatiaceae > QGON01. The sequence goes on from JAMJIN010000573.1 coordinate 292, forward strand.
CCACCAACACGACCACATCATACCATCCACAATCGAACGGGTTAGTGGAGCGGATGCACCGTACCATGAAGGCCGCGCTTAAGGCAAAACTAGCCGCCGACCCAAACTGGGTGGACGCGCTGCCTCTCGTCATGCTGGGAATGAGAGCGGCGGTGAAAGAAGATTTGAACTGTTCAGCCGCCGAGATGGTCTTCGGTGAGGCTCTGCGCCTGCCAGGCGAGTTCTTTGTGTCGGCGGATGACTGGACGGCAGATCCTGTGTTTGTGAGCGACTTGCGACAGAGAATTCGGCAGTTGCGACCGATAGCTCCCGACTGGCACGGTGGCCAGACACGACGAAACTACGTGCCGCGTGAGTTGTCTACGGCAACACACGTTTTTGTTCGGGTTGATGTGCACAGACGGCCACTACAAGCGCCATATCAAGGGCCATTCAAAGTGGTCGAAAGGCACGAGAAATTTTACAAACTAGATCTCGGCACACGACACGATACGGTGTCGATCGATCGATTGAAGCCGGCCTTCTTGGAGGAGGCATCGAACGAGAACGAACCAAGACGCCACGCTCAAGCAGCAGAAGCGAGACCGCCGCCACATCACGGCAACACAGAAGTGGTTCCCGTGGTTACCTCCAGTGGCAGGCTGGTGAGATTGCCGGCCCGCTACCGTCCCGATTGAACTGGAATTGTGTTACATTAGTGTTATATTATTGGCCTACCATCTTGAACTGATTGTGTCACATGAATTTGACTGTCATATTATTTTTATTTCGGTTTTCGTATACTTCGTATACTGGTGGGGGGCATATGTAGGCCGCC
>JAMJIN010000216.1:0-5579 GCA_036784775.1 Chromatiales bacterium
GAGCCATGCTACCTCGTTAGCTTCGGGCTGCTGCAACGACTTCACCACGTCCCGAGACATGGCTGCGGCTTGCTGAACTTTCGTGCTAATCAAGAAAAAGTTTGTTGCGCTGGTCAAGGCGCGCCGCGCCATGGCCGGGTGGAAACGTCCGGCGAAGTTTGACCGAAATCTCGTGGTGATCGGTGGTGGTTCCGCCGGTCTTGTCTCCGCCTATATTGCTGCCGCAGTAAAGTCGAAAGTGAGCCTGATCGAAAAACACAAGATGGGTGGAGACTGCCTGAATACCGGTTGTGTTCCCTCCAAGGCGCTGATCCGTTCGTCACGGATACTGGCCCAGTCAAGGCGCGCTCAGGAGTGGGGGTTCGATGCAATCGACGTAAAATATGACTTTGCCCAAATCATGGAACGGGTGCAAAAAGTGGTCGGCGAGGTTGAGCCTCACGATTCTGTTGAACGCTATTCGGAACTGGGTGTCGATGTAATCCAGGGTGAGGCGAAGATTACATCGCCTTATGTGGTGGAGGTGGATGGCCGTGAGATCACCACTCGGGGCATCGTTGTTGCCACCGGTGCGCGCCCCTTTGTGCCGCCGATTCCGGGTATCGATCAGATCGATTATCTGACTTCGGACAACTTGTGGCAGCTGAGGGAACTCCCACAGCGGTTGCTGGTGCTTGGCGGTGGTCCCATCGGTTGCGAACTCTCTCAGGCCTTTGCCCGCTTCAGCAGTCAGGTCACCATGGTGGAGATGGCGCCGCGACTGATGATTCGCGAGGATGAAGATGTGGCTGCGCTGGTCACCGAACGCTTTCTTGCGGAGGGGATCAATGTACTGGCCGGTCATCGTGCCACCGAATTCAAGGTGGTGGATGGCGAGAAACGACTGCTTTGCGACCACGATGGAGAAACCGTCGAAGTCGTTTTTGATCAGGTATTGGTAGCGGTGGGACGTCGCCCCAATACCCAGGGTTTTGGTCTGGAAGCGTTGGATATTCCCCTGAATCCGAACGGCACCATCGAGACGAACGAGTATCTGGAGACCCGTATCCCCACCATCTATGCCTGCGGCGATGTGGCTGGCCCCTACCAGTTTACCCATACCGCTGGTCACCAGGCCTGGTATGTTGCAGTCAATTCCCTCTTCGGCAGCTTTAAAAAGTTCAAGGTCGACTACTCGGTGATTCCCTTTGCCACCTTTACCGATCCAGAGGTGGGCCGGGTTGGTCTGAATGAGCAGGAGGCCAAGCAGCAGGGCATCGACTATGAAGTCACCCGCTTCGATCTCTCTGAGCTTGATCGGGCGATCGCCGAGGGTGAGGCTCATGGCATGGTGAAAGTACTCACAGTGCCGGGCAAGGATAAGATCCTTGGCGCCACCATTGTCGGCGAAAATGCGGGGGAGTTGATCGGCGAATTTACTGCCGCCATGCGCCATGGGTTTGGGCTCAACAAGATTCTCGGGACCATCCATATCTACCCGACCCTGTTCGAGGCCAATAAGTACGCTGCGGGAGTCTGGAAGAGGAATCACAAACCCGAAAAATTGCTGAACTGGGTCGAACGGTTTCACGCCTGGCGGCGGTGAACCGGTAAAATGAGCAGAGTGAGGGGTGATACCTCCGCCCCTCCTTGTGGATTTGCCGCTGTGATCGGCGCCATCACGTTCCTATCGCAAATATCCGGCTGTGCTACAGACGCACAAAGCATTGCAAGGTAGGGGAGTTTGAAAAGGCGTTGAAAACCGCGAACCGGCGCTTCAACGGGTGTTCGAGTGCAACAGATAGGCCTATGTTGCGGCAACTCAAGAGGAGTCTAACGATCTGCGTGCGAAAGTCGGGCAGGCTACTCGTTTTCGGTATCGGAAATAAGCCACAGGTTGCGCATCACAACTTTTAGCATTAGTAATCTATGTTATTCTTCATGAATACGACCCGAATCATTACAATCGCTTATTCAGGGTGATTTTCATGCAGTCACACCGGCCCCTTTTCTTTTTGTTGCTTTTTCTGCCATTCACACTCAATGCTGTCGAGAAAGCGTGGGAAGGCGATCTGCTCGGCGGCGGCCGCATAATGATCGACCCCGTCACCAACAAAGCCACCCGCTCATCCGAGGGTGTGAGCTCCCAGCTGTGGGATGGCGTGCATCGGCTCGAAAACGGTGCCGTGATCATCGTGAGAGATGGTGTTGTGGTAAGGGATGCTGTGTTGCTGGAGTCACAGCAGCAACAGCAGATAAAGGAGGAGAGGGATGCCTGCATGTTGTTGGTGCGGAAAGTCTGTGGTCAGCATGATGAGTGTTCCAGTCATCCTGCCTGCAATCCTGCCAGACAGTTGTTGGAGCTGGAGCAGGAAGAGATGCAGCAACGGTGGGACGGGCGATCACTGGAAAGTTCACGCCTCTGTCTCAATGCCATAATCAATAACGATTTTTTCCTGTCCTGTACCAAACACCAGACTGGCGCGCCGCTCTCTTCCTGCGAAGTGCTGCGCCAAAAGGTGTGCGGAACGCGGCTGCAGTGTGCCGGTACTCAGGCCTGTGATCTTGCCAATCAACTGTTGCTGATGGAGATGGATGAGCAGGTGTTGTCTCCAGATATTTTCACCCTAACCGGGGCGCAATGCCGGGAGGCGTTGGGAAATGTGAACCTGTTCAGTCGTTGCGATTAGTTAAATAACTCTGTTCATTGGGGTTCGGCGCGTTTGATAGGGTTGTTGAAGACTGCTTTGTATCAAGTATCTGATGCCGTATCCTCTCCAGTCCATTTTCCACCAGTGAATAAACTGCAGGCACGACGATCAGGGTCAACAGCGTTGAACTGACCATGCCGCCAATTACAGCCACAGCAAGTGGTGCATTGGTATCTGCGCCGGCACCTATGCCCATAGCTGCCGGGATCATGGAAAGAATCACTGTCAGCGATGTCATCAGTACCGGTCTCAGTCTTATGGGGCAGGCTTCCAGTAAGGCCTCGTTGATTGGCTTGCCCTGTGCCCGCATCTGATTGGTCAGGTCGATGAGCAGTATAGAGTTTTTTGCCACCAGACCAACCAGTAATACCAAACCGATCATGGAATAGATGTTCAGTGAATGCCCGGCTAGCCAGAGTCCAAAGATGCCACCAATAATAGCAAGGGGTTGAGCAACCATGACGATCAGAGGCTGTATGAATGAGTTAAACTGACTGGCCAGTGTCATGTAAACCAGGATCAATCCTGTGGCAAAAGCAAACATGATATAGCCTACTGTTTTACTGAATTCCTTGGCGCGGCCAATCAATTCTACCTGATAGCCTGTGGGTAGTAGTTTTTTTGCTTCATTTAATACAATGACTGAAGCATCACCTTCCGGTATCGTGGGTGTGGCAAAGAAAGTAGCCGCATATTGCAGATTGTATCGACCTATGGTGGCAGGACCCAGTCCAGATTCAAATTGCGCCACGCTATCCAGTCTGACCAGTTGGCCGGATTGATTGCGCAGATAGACTTGTTGCAACTCACCTTCATAGGTCATGGTGCCAGGTGCTGTCTTTAGGCGTATATCATAGCGTTCACCATCGCCTGGTTCGTCATTATATTTGGCAACATCCAGACCACCGACCAGTACCCGTAGCGCATTGCCGACGGTCAAGGCGTCCAGTCCCGCATCTCTGGTTTTTTCACGATCAGGAACGAGTTTGAGTTCGGGCATCTCCAGTTGCAGATCCGTGTCCAGCGGTCCAATGACCGGGATTTGTTGTAACCTGTTGGTTAATTTTGTTGATAGCGCAGCTACCTTTTCCAGGTTTGGCCCCTTGAGTACAAACTGGAGTGGCTCGCCGCGTTGCCAACCAACTATAGGGACTGGAGCAGCAAAGGCTTTAACGCCCGGTATTTTGGCAAGGTCTACCCGCACCTTTTCAATGATTTTGGTCTGATGTAATTTCCTCTGTTCCCTGGGTATCAGACTGACATAGATTTCACCCTGATTAACCTGGCCTCTGTCACCGGTTCCAATGGTGCTGAACAGGCCGTAAATTTCATCATATTGTTGCAGGATGTTCTCGACACGGTGAAGTCGATCACGGGTATATTCAATACTGGATCCCAGGGGCGTCTTTAAAGAGACGATAAAGCGAGCCTGATCTTCTTCCGGCATAAACCCCTTGCCTAACTGTCCCATGAACCATCCGCTTGCATAAACGGTCGAGGCCGCCAGCACTATAACCAGCAGGCGTTGGTGGACTGCAAAACCGAGTATGGCTTTGTATAGGCGCTCCATGCCTTGAAATATGGATTCCAGTACGCGGTAGATCAAACCATGGTTTGTTTTGACGCGCAGGTATTTAGCGCACAGCATGGGCGTGAGCGTAACCGATACAAACAGAGAAACCATGACTCCAAAAACCACCACAACCGCAAAGGAACCGATAAATCGACCAATGATTCCTTCCATGAATACCACCGCACCGAATAGGGAAACCAGGGTAAAAGTGGCGGCCAGTATGGCAAACATGACCTGACTGGCGCCTTGAACCGCATGTACCTCTGGTGCGGTATCAGGGTCTTTCGTCATATGCCGGAAGATGTTTTCCAAAACTACAATGGCATCATCAACCACTACCCCGATGAGCAGGAGCAGTCCCAACATGGTCATGGTATTGAAGGTGTAGCCTGCGAAGTAAATGGCAGCAACGGCACCCAGTAGCGAGACAGGAATAGCCGTGGCTACGATTAGGGTGGAGCGCATACTCTTTAGAAATAACCAGACCACCAGTGCCGCCAGCAGAGTACCTTCGAAAAGATGTGTCTTTAACCCTTCAACGATAGCCGTTATCAGGTCAGCATCATCCACGACTATTTCCAGTTTCATGCCAGGCGGAAGCTGCGGCAGGATATCGCCGTCAAGCCTGTGTTTAACTTCTTCGATAATGGCTACCGTATTGGCGCCGGATATTTTGATCAGTCCCAGTCCAACAGTAGGCGTACCGTTATAGCTGGCAAATCGTCTGAAATCCTCCAGCCCATCTTCGATATCAGCAACCTCATGCAGATAAACCGGTAAATGATCACGATAGCTGACGATGAGACTTTCCAGCGCGTGCAGGTCATGGTATTCAAGGTCCAGCTTGAGTTGTTGCTCACGATCCGAGCTGACCACGAAGCCGCCAGGCAACTTGATGTGCTCACGTTGAAATGCGCCAATCACATCATCTACTGCGATACCAAGTCCGGCCATGCGATGGATATCCAGATTGATCCGCACGGTGCGTTCACGCTCTCCCGCGATCAACACATTACCTACGCCACTCACCGTTTCAAGCCGCTTCTTGATGATGTTTTTGGCATAGAGATTCAACTGCTGCAGGGTGCGATCTCCCTGCAATGACAGCCACATGACAGGGGTTCCACCAACCTCCACCTTTTTGACGATGGGTGTTTCAGTATCATTGGGCAACAGGCGTATTACCTCATTGATTTTTGCCTGCATCTCGTTAAATGCTGTATCAATGTCTTTCCTGATTACCCCTGAGGCTCAGCTATTGAGTCAGTGGGTGGCGCATACTGAACCTGAAGCCAAATGAGGAGACCGCCATGGCC
>JAMJIN010000574.1:0-1107 GCA_036784775.1 Chromatiales bacterium
AGAATTGTAAGTTACATATTAGCCACAACATTACTACTTTACTGAAATACATCATTTTATGCATCCGTTGTGGCATTACAATCCAGTACATCAGTACTAATATATATCAGTTAAATATAGAACGAGAAGAACTGCCTATATATTCTAGTGAGCTCTTCCACTGTCGTCTCTAAGTTCTTCCTATTAGGAGATGTTTCGCGCCATCTGCACAGCATCTCAAATGTGATTCTCCAACAGTCCTTCACATGGTTAATTTCCAGTCGCTCCAAGAAGGCTGAAGTGACAACCAATATGAGACCTAGTCTAAAGTAGGCATTCCCAATTGATTCGGTGACTTTCGCAATGAAAGTATCCCTCAAGATGCCTGGAAGAAAATGAGTGCAGTGATTATAATCGTAGAATGTCATCCCCATGGCCATGCATTGAGAAAGAATCTACATATGCACATTTTTTATGCAGAATTGTAAGTTACATATTAGCCACAACATTGCTACTTTATCCATGTTATCACAGCAATCACCTTTGTCAGTCTGTCTTACTGGTTGATCTTGGAGCTAGCAAAGGGGGAAAGCCAAAGGGAGGGGTGAGCTGAATCACTGACAACCTTACCGTCTCTCTCCATTTGAGCGACATCGTTTAGTTCGATGGAACGCAAGGCAGCGGTGAGCTCCTCTACCATCGCCTTGACGTTCTTTCAATTAGGAGAAGCATCTCGCCATTTGTTCAACACTTGAAAGGTAATCCATCAACTGTCTTTTACAAAATCTGTCTCCATTCGCTGCATGAAGGCCACAGTAACCCAATATGAGACCTACTCTAAAGTAGGTATTCCCAACTGATTCCGTGACCTTCCCGATGAAAGAGTCACTCAAGACGCCTGGAAGAAAGGGAATGCAATGATTATAATAACAGAATGTCAACCCCAGTGGCCATGCATTGAGAAAGAATGTACATGTCCACGTTTTTAAGGCAGAATTGTAAGTTACATATTAGCCACAACATTACTACTTTACTGAAATACATAATTTTATGCATCCGTTGTGGCATTACAATCCAGTACACCTGTACTAATATATATCAGTTGACATATACAATGAGAAGAACTGC
>JAMJIN010000217.1:0-5554 GCA_036784775.1 Chromatiales bacterium
GGCTCCCTACATCTTCCCGATTTCTTTCTCGATGTCACTCTTTGTCGCTGGCTGTTTCTTCTGACTCGCTATTTGCAGCTATTCCATCCGGTTACCGCTGTTCGCCAATTATGTTCGGGTTTTTACCGCCATCTACACGGGGGTAATCAGGTACCGATATGTGCTGGTTCTGTGCAGCCACCTTATTCCACACCCCCGCGTTTTCCACTAGGTATGGATTTGTGTAAGGCGCCACTGGATCATCATATCCAGAGAGGCCAACCTCCACCTCTATAGTGCCATCCACCAAGGACGGAGCAGTATCCAGATAATTGCTAAACCCAATGGTCTGTACAATGGTTCGCACATCATCAGTTGCCGATATATCACGAGAAAAAATACACTCGCTCATCTTTGTCCCGGTATCTGCCAAATGCAGTAACTCCTGGTCACCTCTTTGCAGGCAAAAATTACCCATATGCGCTCTCAACGAAAGGGTTCCCCGAAATCCAGCTGCGGTCAGATGATCCAGCACCTGTGAAAGCCAGGAAACCCGCTTATCACCAAAGGGTACGTGATTATATGCAAATGCACCCTCACGGTTCATCGCCCACTCCAGTGCATGCACAAGCGCTTTATTATCCTGTGCATTCTCCGCATTCAATGGCAATACCTGCTGGGGTACAAGACTCTCTTGCTTGGCAGTCAACTTCTCAAGTATGTTCACCTGATTGGCAAGTCTCCCTCGCTCCTGTTCAAGCGCAGCCAGTTGGCTGGCATATTTTATCTGCTCCAGATTGCTCTCTTTACCGATGGTCCAATAGAGCAGTGCACCGAAAAACAGCAGCAGTACCAACAATCCTCCATTCGAAAGCCGGCCAGCTTTTTTATCCAGCGTGAGTCTGGCTTCCGATAATTTCCCATCGACATCATCAAAACGCTGTAACAGGTTTTGCTGGGTCTCTTGCGATGTGACCTGGAATTCCTGATTAATCAACCGATGTTGATGTGCCAACATCCGCGCTATTCTCTTCCTTGTCTGATCATGGTTCCGGATTGACTCAACACTATTGACCGACTCCACCAACCCTGTGCCGCCCACAGAGACTTCATCCGTGGCGCTGCTCTCTACATCGAAGTCTTCCACGTGATCCAGAACTACTTCCGTGGATTCGTGCGCCGTGAGCAAATTGAGTTGCTCCATTGCGCTTTGCACCTCTTCTTTCCCCATCAGTTTTGGTAACACACCAACCGCGCCAAGGGCACGTGCCTGGCTGACTGTCAGCCCCTCCTCTCGGGAGGTGTACATCATTACAGGGATTTTCGATGTTCGGGCATTCGACTTGAGCACTCTCAAGGTCTGGTAGCCATCCATTCCCGGCATTTCGAAATCCATGAAAATGGCATCGGGAAGTTTTTTTACCAAATAATCAACGGCGGTGCCGGCAGATTCAACGCTGTCGATATCAACATCGTACGTGATCAGCTTTTTTTTCAGGACTTCCCTGGCAGTGCGGGAATCGTCCACGATGAGAACACATTTTCGGGTCATGGTCAGTCCGTGTGAAAAAGACTATTTCCACGCAGAATATAAGTATTAATAGCGCGCGGACTATCGAATAGCTCACATTCTTGCACTGCAAACCTGCAACTTATATGGGGAGTAATACCCAATGATCAACTGGGTTGAAGTTAGATTTGAGCTTCAGTCAGGTAGCTGAGTGTGGGAAAAGGTAATATTTGAAATGTGTCATATTAGGTCATGGAGCAATGCAAGAGACAAATTGAAGTACAGCTCCAGGTACACCGGTAATCAATTTATGTCTTCCTAAGGACAGAAATGCATTGTTGACACGCCTTGCTATCGGGCTATATTGTAATTGACAGCGCCAATTTGAACTCAGCTTGCGGGCGCTATAGAAATTCAGCTAAAGAGGGGGCAACCTGTTTTAGCGTGAGCTTGGCGGGTTTTTTTGTGCCTGTCAGACAGGCGTCGCCGAGTTAATCAGCAACTTGCAGGGCGACTCAGAAATGCTGCTAAAGCGCTTGCCATACCTCCTCTGCCCCAGGTGTTGCTGCGCTCGGCAATTCTGGGGTGGAAAAGGTGAGCAAATGAGCAACGCAAGCCACAACGACAATGTTGGTGTATTGGGTGATCCGCCTGAGTTCGGTACCTACTTTCTGCCTGTCGGCACCACCTACGGCCAACCACTGGGCCAGTACAATGCTCCCTGTGATGTCCGCTCCGCAAGTGATCTGCCGTCCCGGCTATATCTCGGCACACTATTAGCCAAGTCATTCCGGATTATGGATTCCGGCTGGTTCGTACGTTATGAAGATGCAGATCCAGATACGTACGTCGAACTGGAGTTCAAGGCTTCCCAAGGTCTCCTGACTGCCCGATTTGTCTGGAGGGGCATAGAAGGCATGATAACGGACACTCCAGGTACGGATTGGAAGAGTCTGGAACAACACATGTCTTTCAGCTTTCCGAAGCTCTGGGAGGATGAAGCCATGCGGTGCATCGAAGCAGAATTCAATGCCCGCTACATCACCCACCCCAGGAACTTTCCGGTCATAAGCAATTTTTCAGGTGGCGCATACAAAACCCTGGTTTTCCCGGTTCCCTGTTACAGACTGCATGAACTGGTGGGCTGTCTTGACAGTATCGAGGCAGATCAAGAGATCGCCAACGTGGTGTCGATCTATGCAGTACTGACTCGTGCACAAATCTACTACATCAGGGGGGCCTGCCACGATATTCCAGCCGGTCTTGTGAAACTCGCACACTATAACCGGAAGAGAGTCGGGCTGGCTTGTCAGAGCTTGCCGGATGTGCACCCATTCAAAAAGTTCCTGCGTCTGCTTGAACTCAAGCGCAGGGTTTACCTTGTCCACGTGAGTTGCTCGTTCCGCGACCTGACAAGGGTAATAGGCCACTTTCACCGACAGAGATTCATCGGAACTTTCGATGGCAATATGGGCCAATCGGATTACCCAGGTGGGATGGAGTGGAAGGCGATGATTTTTCCAGCCTGCCTGGAGATCCAGGACTTTCTGCCCACGCTCATGGATGAGCAGGAGACCCGATGGCTGGTGTATGAGCGCTTGATGTCTCCGGATAGACTTCCCTTGGTCGCTGCCGTTCTAGACGTCGGCCGAAAAGAGGCCTTGAGAAGACTCCAGGATGCCGAGGTCCAGGCTCAGTCAGAGCCAGCGTTTTTCCGGGCAAACGGATATTCGGTGGCTCATTGGTTCAGCAAACTTTGGAGGTAAAACCATGACAAGCCGGTATCTATTTACCTCTGAACCCTGATGTAGGTCGGGTTAGCGAAAGCGTAACCCGATAAACTTTCGATTTTGTTGGATTACGCTGTGCGAATCCAGTCTCTTCCTGCGGTGGGGGTGGCTCACCTTTTGAGTCACCCCCTGTATGACAATAGACGTGTCAATAAATGTCTGGAGGTCAACATGTCCGCAATTACTGAACGATTAGCCAATGTGCGTTTTGGCGAGACCCAGCGTCATCAAAACCTTGTCATGTATCCGTTGCTTGCTGAAGGCCCCGAACGGCCTGAATACCATCTGCTCGATCAAGCGCTGTCCCAAGGCTGTGCAAGGGTGACCGAAGTGTCTGTGTCCGGCAGCGTCCCGGAACTCAGGTTCGTCAATGAATGCGACAGCCCAGTGTTGCTCCTCGACGGTGAGGAACTGGTAGGGGCGAAGCAGAACCGCATACTCAATCTCACGGTATTGGCACCGGCCCACAAGAGCATCATCATTCCCGTCTCCTGTGTGGAGGCAGGGCGCTGGCGTGCCGAATCTGCCGATTTTGCTAGTGCTAAACGTGCACACTATGCCGCAGGAAGAGCGAGTAAGGCGGCCCATGTGAGTGCATCCCTGCGTAATTCCGGTACCCGGCGTAGCGATCAGTCAGCCGTCTGGCGGGATATATCTGAAAAATCTGCGCGAATGCAGGCCCACTCCGGCAGTGAAGCCGCTGCCGCGATGTACCAGAAGCATCGCGCCCGTCTGGACGATTTTCTTCAGGCTTTTCGGTCTGTTGAGGAGCAGGCGGGTGCGATGTTCGCGGTGAATGACAGGATTGTGGGGCTGGACCTGTTTGACAGTCCCGCAACCCTTTCAAGCCTGTTGGGCAAGCTTGTGGAAAGCTATGCGTTGGATGCTATCGACACGATACAGGCCAAGTCCGAGAGAGCGGCAACTGACGACCCGCAAGTGATGTTGGATGACACAGCCAGGGCGGCAGCGGAAAGATTTCCATCCGTGGGTGAAGGTGAGGATCTGCGCCTCCACGGCGAACGACTCTCCGGGGGTGCGTTGGTGAAAGAAGAGCGCGTGATCCATCTCTGCGCATTCAGATTACATACCAGGGAAAATGCTGCCGACCATGAAGGAAGCCGGTTTGTGAGGGCATCGCAACGCCGCAGCAGGTGGGGACACTAAGGCCTGTGACCCGTCGGCCATTATTTGTGTGATAAAGGTCGGCGGAGGGTCTGGAAAGTCCATGGCAAAACCAGAAATCATGGATAATGATACTACTGTAAGTACATGCGATAGATTCAGGCAAAGGAGTGGCCTTTTTCCCAAGGGGACGCACCACAAATGGGTATAGACACAAAACTTATCCACAGAATTAGGGCTGACTACCAACTTGATTGGCAGGGTATACACGGTGTATCTCACTGGAGCCGGGTCAGATTGAATGGTTTGTGGTTGGCTGTAGAAAATGAAGCGGATACCAGCGTCATTGAGCTGTTCAGTGTCATCCACGATAGTTGTAGAGTGAACGACGATAACGACCCGGAACATGGGCCAAGGGCCGCCAGGTATGCTGAAGTCCTGCGGGATGAAGGGATAATCCGGCTGACTGATGGCCAGATGCAACAGTTAACGGTAGCCTGCGTAGGGCACACCCACTCTCATACTCACGAAGATAAGACCATTGCAACATGTTGGGATGCAGACAGACTCGATCTGGGGCGAGTAGGCATAAGACCTGATCCACAGCGGATGGCGACAAAGGCGGGTGCCCTACTGGCAAGAAACGCCGGGTGTCTGTAAGTGCAGAACATGGACTACTACGAAAATAATGCGGAGGACTTCGTTGAGTCGACCCTCCTGGTCGATATGCTGCCGCTCTACCAACATTTTCTGCCACTGTTACCAGAACAGGCCCATATTTTGGACGCAGGCTGCGGTTCCGGTCGTGATGCAAGATACTTCATCGAACAGGGCTGCGAGATTACCGCCTTTGATGCTTCCACCAGGATAGCCGCTTTGGCCGAAGATGTGATCGGGCAAGCCGTTTATGTGGAACGCCTGCAGGATATCCAATATAACAATCAATTTGATGGCATCTGGGCCTGCGCCTCATTGCTGCATGTTCCGGCTATGGAGTTGGTCGATGTCTTTCGTCGATTGTCATATGCTCTAAAGCCGAATGGTTTGATCTATTGTTCATTTAAATACCTGATTACCCCCGAGCCTCAGCCATGCTGAGGAGGCGTTGTGGCATGGGTGGTGTGCGCACTGCAGCGTAGCCGAGGCGCGA
>JAMJIN010000575.1:0-1104 GCA_036784775.1 Chromatiales bacterium
ACTGTCGAGGTCGATACACCCGGTACCACACCTTCTCAACGGCTCCCTACATCTTCCCGATTTCTTTCTCGATGTCACTCTTTGTCGCTGGCTGTTTCTTCTGACTCGCTATTTGCAGCTATTTCATCCGGTTACCGCTGTTCGCCAATTATGTTCGGGTTTTTACCGCCATCTACACGCCCCGTTGGCGTCGGTAATCTGATAGAGAAATGAATCTGTGCCGGTGAATGAAGCATCAGGCACGTAGGTAATCATGTTGTCCAGGCCAATGAACAGGGCACCGTGGGCAGCCTGAGTCAGGATAGAGACAGAAACCGCCCCTATATCCTCGGCAGTGTCGTTATCCAGCACACTGAAAACAACCTCCTGACCTTCGACGGTAGTGGCGGCATCAGGGTTCGCCACCGGCTCACGGGAGCTACCGGCCGCCTCGGAAGTCGTATCGACAGTCACACTATCGTCTACACCGCAGGCAACAAGCGTCAGACTCGCCAAAGCGCAAGCCAGAAACCTAAGTAGATTTGAAGTGTGAAAAGTCATATTGCAAAGACCCTGTTCAGCAGTGGAGCATAGAATATCGTTCCACCCCACAAAGCGCCATACCCAACAACCCGCGTTTTATAGAACAACGTCACAAATTCGTAAATTTTCCTAACATCCAGCGTCAGCACCTAAGAAATAAATATTTTTTTATTATTTTTCATGGAGTTATAAATAGCGCATAAATACTTAAATTCACATTCAAGCGCTTCTATTTGATTACAAAAACAGTACTGCAGTGCTTAAAGAAATAACTTCATAAAACGACACTAAATTACTGGTTTTAACATTCAATACCAGTCACTAGATTTATGGGCAACCCGGAACACTTGCAAACGGCATTCAGGGCTGATCACCGAGGTAGGAAAAATCCAGCTCAGAAAGTCCTTCATCGTCATCCTCTTTGAAAAAAGTGCATTTATCTTCTAAACATCACAATAGGGCCTGTTCAGTTTCAAAGCATTTCTTGATTAGCACGAAAGTTCAGCAAGCCGCAGCCATGTCTCGGGACGTGGTGAAGTCGTTGCAGCAGCCCGAAGCAAACGAGGTAGCATGGCTCTGAGG
>JAMJIN010000576.1:0-1104 GCA_036784775.1 Chromatiales bacterium
CTCCAAATAGTTGTACTCTGCCTACATAGACTCCAAATAGTTGTACTCTGCCTACATAGACTCCAAATAGTTGTACTCTGCCTTACATAGACTCCAAATAGTTGTACTCTGCCTACGGGTGGGAGTAAAGAACTGACTATTTCGTTTCTGAGAAAAATCACATAATCTGCACGAAACCAGTCGCATGTCGCAAGAGATCGTTTTCTGCTACAGCCCAAAATGCATGGGACGGCTTAGATTTACGATTTTTGTATTATTGTACTTCTTGCTTCTAAAATGTATTTACTTTCATATGCCAAACTATCATATGTGAAAGGTTTATTTAAATAGCTTAATAAAATCCGTATTTAGAAGCGTATCTGCTCACCGAGAACGTCTGAAAGGGTGCCCCCGTAGTAAACAACCAAGCGCAGTTGCTATCACGTGACCAGACTGCCGTTAGTCATAGGCTGATCATTGCTCGAGCATGCGCACCGCGCCGTTTTATCGGCTTACGCGTCATCGCGTACAAGTCAACTTTTCAACAATGGCAACGGGAATCGCTCAACTTTTGAACACTTCGGGTGGGGATGCAGACAAATTGCACGATTTGCTACTTGACTACGTACTGGACTTTGACAGTGGAGACGATGACTCGATACTTGACGACGACGACAGGGACTGTCCTACAGACGATGACGACGACTTTGAGTTTGACATGACAAGGGGAGACTTCGACTCGGCTATGCCTATGGTATGGACGTAGCGATGGCATTGCCTGAAGTTGTGATGGGCGAGGAGGAGGAACGCCAAAACGTGTCAGCTTATCGGTACGTATAGTTGAATAACAAATCACTTATTGTTTATATGTGACAAATAAACTCAATCTAGCCATTGCTATTAATATCAACCGTAGTGACAACGGGTCTGCGAAGCCGAAGACTGGCAACTGTTGTTTACGTTTTTCACGGACAGCTGTCAGTGCCCGAGCTGTCATCCGTCGATGCGACGACGGCACGTATACACTTCACCGTTGCTTTCACATTAATTAAAATTACAATATAATTATAACTGTACATATTTGAAACATTGAACATTCATTTTGTTATCCCAGTATTTAATTAT
>JAMJIN010000218.1:0-5535 GCA_036784775.1 Chromatiales bacterium
TCCTATTGTGGATCGTGGCATCATCTTGCAACAACCAGTGACTCATTCCGTGAGTCACTGCTGAACATTCGTACTAATCAAGAGGATCCTTGGGGTAGCCCCTACCTGTTTCTCAACCCAGGCAGCCATGGAGCCATCGACATCTACTCCACAGGGGTCGATTCTCAATCCACTGAAGATGATGTCGGCAACTGGAATCTGGAGTAACGAGTCTACCCGGTCTCTGAGAGCCCGGTCTTAAGATGAAGCGCCACTCAATAAAGCTATTGCGAATGGGTTATCAGAAAACCAAATCTGCCCGGATCAATGGTGGTTTCACACTGATCGAGGTCATGGTGGTCGTCCTTATCATTGGGATACTGGTCAACTATGTGGTGCTCTCCATAGGGAGTTCATCCCCTTCCGACGCACTGAAAACCGAGGCACGGCGATTCTTCACCCTGGTCGACCTGGCGGCTGAAGAGGCGCTTCTCCGCTCCAACATCATCGGCGCACTGGTTGAGGAGGAGCGTTACGAATTTCTCATCCTGCAGGAGAAGACCTGGAAGCCACTGGAGGAGAGTATATTCAGAAAGCGCTCCCTGCCTGAGGAAATATCCTTTGACTTGATGACCGATGAGCCGATCAGTCGGGAAAAACAGAAAAAAACACCGGATATAATTTTTTTACCAGTGGAGAAATCACCCCGTTTGAAGTAAAGATCACATCAGAAATCACCGACGACTACTTTATGCTGAAAGGCACCGAGATCGGAGAACTCAGCCTGGATCATGTTTCCGAACCCTAAGCAACTGCAAAAAAACCCCACCCGCCAGCAGGGCTTCACACTGCTCGAGGTCCTCGTTGCGCTCGCAATTCTTGCCATCGCTCTCGCCTCCGTCGTAAAGGTTTCAGCAAATCAGTCTCTAAACGCAGAACATCTGAGAGACAAAACAATGGCACACTGGGTCGCCATGAACCAACTCACACAGCTTCAGGTCAGCCGGCGCTGGCCGCCACAAGGAACGAGTACCGGCAAGAGTGAAATGGGACTGCGCGAATGGCACTGGAAAAGCAAAATCACCAACACCAAAGACGACCGGGTCAGACAGGTTGAGATCAGCGTCTTCCGCAATAGTGATGACGACGCCTCAGTAACACGTCTGGTCAGTTTTATCGGCCAGCCTTTCTAGGGATCCTCTGAACAAGTCATGAACTCGTATCTTGCGTCCAGACTTATCTCAGAGGCTGCCCAGTGCGGCGTAACGAATAACGTGTATAAATCTGGCCTGAAACAATCCGGTTTCACCTTGTTGGAGTTACTGATCGCAATCTCGATCTTCTCCATCATCTCTCTCATCGCCTACAGTGGATTGAAAGTCGTACTCGACACCGAAGCTCAGGTTGAAGCACATATCGACCGCCTCTCTGGTCTGCAGATCGCTCTGACCCTGATGCGTCGCGATATCGAACAGGCGAAGGCTCGCCCTATCAGAGACGAATACGGCGATCCTCTACCCGTCATGCAGGCAGGAGGAGATGGGGGGACAGCGCTGGTATTTACCCGCGGCGGCAGACCCAATCCACTCAATCTGCAGCGCAGCAATCTTCAACGCATTGCCTATCTGTTGGAGGACAAAAAGCTGTTCCGCCTGACCTGGCCCACCCTGGATAGAGCCCAAGGGACCGAACCACGGCGCACCAAGGTTCTAGATGGCATTTCCAACATAGAGGTCCGTTTCTTCGATCACAAGATGAAAGCTCACCCATCCTGGCCCGTCGCCGGAGAGCTGGAAGAAAAAACCAACGCCCCGCTGCCCCTGGCGATGGAAATCACCCTGGAACTCGAAGACTGGGGAAAAATCCGACGCCTTTTCCGGGTTGCGGATATCAATCCATCGCTGGAAAGCAACCTCCAATAACCAGAAAAATGCAAAACAGATCACCTAGAAAACGATCTCAATCCGGCGTTGCCCTGATCACTGCAATCATGATCGTAGCGGTAGCGAGCATCGCTGCGGTCACCATGACGGAGACTCTACAGCTGAGCATTCGCCGTACCTCAAACATACTGATCACCGATCAGACTTACTACTATGCGCTGGGCAGCGAAGAGTGGGCGCGAGGCCAGCTGATACGGGACGCAAAAAGGGACATAAAGGCAAAAAACCCCTACGATGCCCTTGACGAAGATTGGGCTAAACCATTGCCAATAACCGCTATCGAAGGGGGAACGGTCGCTGCCCAGATCGTCGACCTGCAGGCACGCTTCAATCTGAACAATCTTTACCTGGCCGAAGAGCCTGATCAAGAGAGCAAGGACCGGACGGCGCAACACTTCGAGGTATTCCGCCGTCTGTTGAACATACTGGAACTGGAGGAGGGTCTTGCGCAGGCAGTATCAGACTGGCTCGACCAGGATATCGACGCGCAATTTCCCGATGGAGCGGAAGACAACGAATACCTTGGTGGAGCCCTCCCCTACAGGACGGCCAATGGACTCATGAGCAGCCCAACCGAACTGCTGCTGATAAAAGGCATCACCCCGGAAATTTTTGAAAAACTTGAGCCCCACGTCACCACGCTGCCCGAAACCGCCACCATCAACATAAATACAGCGGATGCCATTATACTTCGGGCACTGGTGGAATCCCTGACAGATTCCGATGCTGAAACCCTGACCTCGGAACGAAAAGAGTCACCCTTCACAGATAAAAAGGCATTTGAAGATAGACTCGCCGAGCTTTTAAGCGATAATAAAGAACTGTTGAAAAATGCCGATAAGACTTTCTCAGTATCCAGCAACTACTTCCTTCTGGAGACGTCGATAAGCATGGATAATACAAACCAGTACCTCCGTTGTCTGATCAATAAAACGGACAAGGGCGTCTATACTCTGTCGAGGACAACGGGAACCTTCTGAATATGGCTGGCACACTGGTAATTCGACTGCTGGATAGTGAGGCAAACCAGGTAAGCTGGCATCCACTTGGCGCCCGATCTCCGAAGAGCGGGCCGATTGGCAGCGGCACACTGAAAGAGGCTGCTGAACAGACGGCTGGCTGGCGCGTGGTCATTTTGGTTCCCAGCGTCGAACTGCTGCTGACGAAGGTCGACATCCCCACAAAAAACCGCCAGCGACTACGCCAGGCAGTCCCGTTTACCCTGGAAAACGACCTCGCTGAAGAGTTGGATGAACTGCATTTTGCGATTCACACTTCCAGCCCGGGTGATAAGACCCTGGTCGCGGTAATCGCTAAACAACTGCTCGATGATTGGCTGAATGCATTCCATCAGGTCGGCATCACCCCGCTGGCCATGTACCCCGACCTGCTCGCCCTGCCACGCAAACCCGGTCACTGGACGCTCTACCTCGATGATGAGAGGGTATTGGTTCGCACCGGCGACAATACCGGATTTGCAGCCGATCCGGTCAACTTCGCCGAACTGCTCCGGCTTGCCATTGACCAGACAGAGGGAGATCCGCCAGAGCGCCTTGAGGTCATTCAGGCCCCGTTTCTCAGCAGCGCACCCTACTTCGACCTGGCATTGGGTAATCTCAACTATGAGATAACCCATGTCGATTACAACAGCGACTTTAGACAACTACTGTCAGATAACCTGATTGAGCAACAGACACTCAACCTGCTGCAGGGCGATTATCGTCAAGTCGACAAGCAGGCTCAAAAGTGGCAACGCTGGCTTCCGGCAGCTATTCTGTTCGGCGTTTTTCTGGGACTTTCCATCGTCTCATCATCACTCGACCACTTTCGGCTCAAGGGAGAGAATGCGGCACTAAGCCAACGGATCACTCAGACTTTCCGCGACGCATTTCCCGAGATCAAACGCATCGTGGATCCACGGGTGCAGATGGAACAGAAACTGCGCCAGCTACGCAAAGATCAGAAACAACAAGGAGACACTTTCATCGATCTTTTTTCTATTCCGGCAGCAGCAATCATGAAAATTCCCGGCAGCCGCCTGAACAACATCAGCTACCGGGAGGGCCAGCTCGACCTGCAGTTGACCACGCGCGAACTTCCTGCGCTGGAAAAACTAAAAAAGCAGATTGAAGCACAGAACCTCTCAGTTGAGATCCGTTCAGCCAATGCCAAGGGAAAAGAGGTTTCATCCCACCTCCGTGTCAGGAAAACCCGGGCATGAACATCAACCAGTGGCTCTCATCCAAAACCCCTCGAGAACGCATAGCGTTGATTGCGGGAGTGACCACACCTGTTCTCCTGCTGGCCTATCTGCTCTTCTGGCTGCCATTTGAACGGGAGATAGACAAGCAGTCACTTCAGCTGAAAGACCGGCAGGAAAATCTGGCCTGGATGCAGAACGCTGCCAGTGAGGTCATGCAACTACGCGGTGAGGGCAGTACAGCTACTCCGACAAACTCAAACGAGGCGCTGTTTACCTTGATCGACCGCACCGCCAAAAAGCATCGTCTGCGCCAAGCAGTCAAACGACTGAAACCCCAAGGCAGCGACCGGGTTCAGATCTGGATCGAGCAGGCCTCCTTTGATGGCATCATCAAATGGCTGGGCATACTCCAGGCACGCCATGCGGTCAGCATCATCTCCGTGAACATCGATCGCCAGGAGAAACCCGGTTTGGTAAATGCCAGACTCGACCTTGAAAGAGCGACACAATGAGACTTCAGCCAGGCCCAACCATTCTCGGCATTGGCTGCTTTGTGGTGTTTCTGATCGCCGCCACTCCGGCACGCCACGTCTTGGGCTGGCTTGGAGATACTATCGCCCCACTCACACTTGCCGACAGCAGGGGCACTATTTGGTCGGGCAGCGCTACAGAAACCCACTACAATGGCGTCAACCTGGGTACAACCGCCTGGAGATTCCAGCCGCTGGATCTGTTGACCGGGAAGCTCCGCTATCGACTCAGCTTACGCGGACCAGGGCAACAACTCGACGGCTATGCGGGGGTCAACATCGATGGCAGTTACCAGGCCGAGCACCTCAAGGGCATCGTCAAGGCACGTATACTTCCCGGACTACTCAATCAACCGATGATCGGCGCGATCGGCGATCTCGACATCGACATCTCCTCGATACAGTTTGCGGCATCAAATCTCAATGAAGCTGCAGGCAAGATTCGTTGGCAGGGGGCCGGCATCACCAGCCCGGTTGCCGTGGACTTGGGCGGCATGCAATTCGACATCAAAGGCGATGAAAATGGGCTAAGGTCGAGTATCCAGGATATTGGTGGCGGCCTTAGCATCAAGGGTGAGTTGAATTTGGCACCGACCGGCACATATCAGATCTCGGGCAGGATTCTACCCAAGGCATCCGCTGACCCTGCACTGGTAAACACCTTGAAGGCGATAGGCAAATCAGGGAGCGGTGGCAGCATTCAGATAAATTTTTCTGGACAGCTTTGAGGCGCGGTTCCCATCCATGGCATATACGACTCAAACGCTTTCTGCTAGTATTAAGAAACGGCTCAGATACCGGTAACTTCTCAAAAACCCGTGGCAAGCAGTAAATAATTACAAAAAGCACTTGACAGGGTTTTGGGGCAAAAAACTAAAAA
>JAMJIN010000577.1:0-1103 GCA_036784775.1 Chromatiales bacterium
CAAGCAAGCATGCATAGATGCCAACAGAACCAGAAACGATAGTGTTGGATTCTGGCTCAACAGGCTTCGGGCCTTCGTTGCAGCTACACCGTTAGTTTTTGGTCTTAGTGCTTTGGTGGCTTATTGACTGGCTCACGATCACGCGCTCCGGGGTTTTGCATGGGATTATTTGGTTCATTCGGTGCCACTTATTTTGACGTTATCGGATGAGCTGAGTAATCATGTGAACCCCAGAGGCTGCCGTCCATTAAGTACCAATAGTATTTCCCTACGCGCTTTCCATTTTCAAAAACGCCCTCTTCTTGCTTATTCCCTTCTTCCCACCAAATTGTATAGCGCCCGTGGTATTTTCCATTTTTATAGTTAGCTTCTAGGCATTTCTGACCATTCGCTCTCCATTCGATACATTTCCCGTGGCGTTTCCCATTGAGATATTCAAGCTCGCATATCTTCATACCGTTAGCATGCCATAACGTTCGCTTACCATGCCTGACGCCGCCCTCATAGTGACATTCCTCCATGATATTTCCTTCGTCATTTAGCCGCGTCCTAAATTCTTTCTCAGTTGATCGTACATTCAAATTGGACTCTCCTAAAGATCGTCACTGCTGTATTTAAGTGGCTCATCCGGGTCAAATTCACCTCCGTTTCTAAAGCAAAGATCACGCCTTGTAGCAGCCCGAGATTGACACGCTTTTACAACAGACATGACTACCTCCTTAGACATGCCTACCTCCTTCCACTTCCAGCACTCAGAATCTTCATCTTCCCAGCGGCGATAACAAAGATCATCATCGTCATCTCCACAGCTATCACAGGCACTCCCTTCATTCAATACCTTGACGGTCGACTCTACACCGTCCTTGAGCACCTTGTATATTATGTAACAGGTGGCTGCGGTAATTGAAGCACAAACTGGCAGGTCAATCAGGCAGGCCGCAGGAATTGCCACGATGGGGACTACTGCTACTGACTGGGGTGCCGCTTCCGTATCTTCACATACAGGGTAATCAGCCCCATACACCCCAAAAGCCGCGATGAGCAACACCAAAAACAACACCAACGCTTTCTTCTTCACCAACCGCCCCTGAATTACCTTTGAA
>JAMJIN010000578.1:0-1102 GCA_036784775.1 Chromatiales bacterium
CTACAACTACATGTCCACCGGACTCATACTCACCCCGTCCTCGTGCACCACGCGTTTGGCATAGAAATAGGTGAGGGCCGCTCGTTCCTGCACGTACGTCAACACGGTCGAGTGACGCACCCGGAACTCTCGGCTCTTTCCACTTACGCTCCGACGGTTGGTGATCACGTCCAGGAAAGCGTGCTTGTCGGTGGCTCCGAAACAATAGTACGTCTTGCTGCACAACCCCACAAACCCGTCCCCGCACCTCACGACCTTGAACAGCCCCGGTGTCCTCTTGTCGTTCGCCTTGCGTGCCTTACAGCACGGCTTGACGCCGGTCCACGGGCGATTGGAGAGTCGACAGCTTACGTACTCGTTCTGATGTTCTTTGCAACATTCTGACGGGAGCCATTCACAGCGGTGTCGAAAGTAATGTACTTGTAGTTCCGGTGTCACGAGGTCGTCGATGCATTCAGCGGTCAAGGTCAAATAGGCGCTATATGTGTCCATGTCGCAGTACTGGAACAGCGGGCGCTCCAGGTACCTAAACTTTGATAAAGTAGTAATAAAACTGCAATATGCGCATCTTGACGTACTGCAGAATGAAACATCTCACGTGTACGGGCAGGGCGTACGTGACGGTTCTTTTGTTCATCTCTCTCTCGTACGCATCGTCGATGACGACTTCGAGGTGTCGGAACCGTCTATCGTTGATCATGAGCGATGCCGCCTTCTCCGTGCAGTATTTCACGTAACGGTGTCGGTCCACGTATCCCTAGTTCCCCAGCAACTTCATGGTGTCCGCGATGATGGCCTTGTGCGGGTGCTTGTCTCCCTCGTGCCGGGCCGTGGACACAACATCGCCAAACCACCGGAAGCACGGTACGGGCTCGTACTCGATGACCTGGTAGACGTGCGTCACCTCGAGGCCGGTGTCCAAGTACCATCGCAACAGGGGCGTGGCGAGCATAATCTTATCTCCTCGATAACTACCCACGAGCATGCGCCGCGGAGGGGCCATGATGTCCTGTTCTTCGACGTATCGGCGCATGAAAGGTCCGAAATCGTCGCGCGTCAGACGGATGTTCTTGTATACGGGCTGCATCTCGGCAAAGTGCTC
>JAMJIN010000579.1:0-1101 GCA_036784775.1 Chromatiales bacterium
CAGCTTGAAAAAAACCTGCCGTAAGCTGGATATCTCGTTCTGGCATTACTTAACAGATCGTTTGGGTATTGGTGAACAGACCATTGCTCCATTACCCGATATCATCACCGAGCGGGCTGCTCTTGCCACGGGTTTTTGAGAAGTTACTGGCTTAATTCAGAATTCACCCACACGCTTCCGCGTAGACCCTATTTTTCATTGGAGAACGTTTAAATAAATCGGTTACTTTTTCCCTGTTACTCCTTCGGTCGCCGTTGTTCAGGAAGAACCTTGTTGGCCAGGTAGGCATCGCCCTCTCCGATAGTCACCGGCAGATAGGCCTGATCCACCAAGGGCAACTCGTAGTCATTCCAACCGCGCAGTCCCGTCTTCAGGTTAACAACATTTTTAAAGCCCATAAGGGAAAGCGTTCTGGCTGCCAACAGACTTCGATTGCCTGAACGACAGGCGACAACCACGTAACGGTCACGTGCCTGCACCAGATCCGGTTCTGTCTCCTCGTAATCCCACTCGGCAGCAGACTCAAGTATTCCCCGGGGAACATTAATGGAATCCTCGATATGCATCACGTCGAACTCATAGAGTTCGCGTACGTCCACAACCAGGATATCAAGCCCTTCCTTCATCTGATCTTCCAGATCCCAAGGGTATATCTCCTCCACTTCAGGAAGGCACTCGTTCAACAGATCGATAAATCTTTTCATCACATTAACCTGAATATCCTGGCTATTCCGGGGGCAGTATACCTACTCATCGTAATTGAAGTGTATTCGATGCAGATGGGTGTCCCCTTATAGCATCGAATCTTCCAGCAGGCGCTGTAATTTCTCCTGCATATGAGAATAGTGTGACCCCTTCCAATACACCTTTCCGCAATCTGCACATTGGTAAAATTTGTTGTAATAGCGGTTGGTCTTGGGCTCATGTAGATGGCGGTAAAAACCCGAACATAATTGGCGAACAGCGGTAACCGGATGAAATAGCTGCAAATAGCGAGTCAGAAGAAACAGCCAGCGACAAAGAGTGACATCGAGAAAGAAATCGGGAAGATGTAGGGAGCCGTTGAGAAGGTGTGGTACCGGGTGTATCGACCTCGACAGT
>JAMJIN010000580.1:0-1101 GCA_036784775.1 Chromatiales bacterium
TGATCATTACTATTTGCAGTTCTTGCACATCATATATCGTATCATGTCAACTGTCATAACTTGTACTTATGTGGTCTATAAAACAGTGTTGTTATTTTTCATTAAATAGAAGGTGGCTTTGCAATGGTACAGAATTTGTTTGCGTATGATCATTTCTTGTATGCAAAATGAGGGCTTAGAAAATGTGTTTCGCCTGTATCACTTATATTTTGTAATGGCGTGCCTATCGAAAGATTGAATATTGGAGAGCATGTTATATCTGATTTGACAGTGACCACGTAGACAAACATATATAATAACATATTTTATTTAAAATAATATTTCATTTATTTTCTGTCATAAACATAAATATGAAATTAACACAATACTTTCTTGATAGTCCTACTTGCATATCAAAAGTAGCTTTACGTGTACAGTAAGTCATGCGTGTAGTAGCAACAACGCCACAAAAAGAACTATTTTGAAATAAGTATTGTCATTACAATTACGAAAAAACATATGCGTTTCGTCTGGTATCATGCGTTCGCGCGGTATCACATTTTACAAAGGATTTAAACCTGACATAATGCATCAATACACTGTTCTCGAAACACGACGTATTCTCACATCTAGTGTGTTACAGTGTAACAAACTGATAATTAACCATTTAATGATAAATCCATACAATTCATGTCATTTTGACCAAAATATAGTTAAGGCAACTGCCTGCAGTAGAAGAGGGAAATGGGATAAGCGTTATGCGCGGCATCGCGGTTTCTCGTGGTATCACTTAGTCACAAACTTCTTGTTCATATATAGATCACACGCCTCCCACATCGTGTTTCTGTCACTAGGAGAATGTCGTACAGGCTGCCGACAGGGGTTGGTTGTGTTATTTGGCACGACATGTCCTCAAACACGATATCCATTTGAACTTGCCTCGCGCTGGTGCACATGGGAGACCAACACTTCTCTCTCGTGTGTAGGTGCTTCAATTACCAATTAATCAATTATATGCTACATTCTCCTCTGGTAGCACGAAGGGCCACCAGCGCATCAACTGCCGACAGCCGACCGCCTTTGGAACGAACTCCAGAGGAAATAGTTAGCGTAAAAAACAGA
>JAMJIN010000219.1:0-5392 GCA_036784775.1 Chromatiales bacterium
ACTGTCGAGGTCGATACACCCGGTACCACACCTTCTCAACGGCTCCCTACATCTTCCCGATTTCTTTCTCGATGTCACTCTTTGTCGCTGGCTGTTTCTTCTGACTCGCTATTTGCAGCTATTTCATCCGGTTACCGCTGTTCGCCAATTATGTTCGGGTTTTTACCGCCATCTACACTGGGAAGCTGCTGCCCACTTCTACCGTCGATCTGCATCCGTTTTACCCGCCCCTGTTTATCAAGGATGCGGATATCGTAGATTTCCCGGCCTTCCCACTCACGGGTCTCGGCCGAGATCACTCTGCCGTCACTGTTGAGGCGGGCACTCTCAACCGCCTGATCCAGGCTTATACGATTGCCCGCCAGCGAGGCATCAGCCCCAAGCAGTATCAACAGCAGCCACATAACGTTCAGCTTTCGAGTCAGACGCATTTCGGTTCAACCTGTGCCATGGGAGGAAAACCGTACTGCCTGCGCATTGCCTCGATCTTCCAGCCGCGAATTAAATATCATCCACTGGGGTGACACCAACCCGAACACGAATCCGCTTGCCCGGATGGTGTTTGGTGCGAGTGGTGAACACCTTACCTTTATAACGATACTTTACACGATAGCCGACCAACTGTTCTTCATACTCGGTATAAGTTTCAACCTCGCACTGCCGTTCCGTGGTAGTGGTATAGTGGCCTCCACGTCGGTTCCGGGAAATATCATTGCCAATCGAGGCACCCAGCAGGGTACCGGCGACGGTCGAGGCATCGCGTCCGCGACCCTGGCCGAACTGATTACCAACCACGCCGCCGATGATGCCACCGAGCACGGTGCCGGTATAGGATTTACGTCTTGGCTGATAGTGCGTGACCTGCTCATCCCAACAGTGCTTTTCAGGACGTGAGATCTCAATGGTCTTGTAGATAGGGTCAACATCGACAACCTTGGCGGTGTCCCGGTAGTTGTGACCGTGCCCGCGGCCGGCAGTTGCACTCATGGAGGCTGCCAACAAAATGGTTCCGAGTGTGATGGCGATCTTTTTCATGGTTCTCTCCTAAACGATGTCTTAACCATTTGGACGAGACCTTTGGCTCATCCTTTGATTACAGACTACGCCCTGCAAACTGAACCGGGCCTTAACCTAACACTGCGAAAACCCCATAGAGAGAAAATTGCGGCAGGGCGCCGCTCCGGACGCTTCGCTGTATGCAGGCCCGATCAAGCGCAGCGGATCGGGCAAACTGAAAGTGATAGTTACCAAAGGGTTGCCGGTTCCGCTGCGCTTGAACCGGCCTACTCAAACTCAGCGTTCAGCATCAGATCTTCTGGGCCACGGCCATGGCAACATCCCGAAGTCCCTTGTTGAGATCTCCCAGACGGTTCTCCTCCCGGTAGAAACGGACTGAAAGGGGTGACAGGAGGGCGATGAGTTCATTGCCGCCAAGTCGGTAGGCCGGGTTTGACGGGCCGGTGTCAGAGACAGCAATGCGGGTAAAGGTCTGGTAGAAGATCAACCCTCCCGGCTTTAGGCCAGCAATCAGGGCCGGCATCAAGTCACGATTGAGAAAGTAGCTCACCACAATCACATCAAAGGCGTTCTCCGTTAGCGGGGCCTGCTCCACATCCCGCTGCTCCGCATTGAGAACCAACTCCTCTGAAGCCGCCAGATGTCGTAACCGTTCGACCGCAACGCTGGAGATGTCCCATGCGCTAACCTCCAAGCCGAATCTGGCCAGCTCCAGTGCATTGCCACCCAACCCGCAGGCCAGATCCAGCGCATTTCCTGTTTCCGGCAACAGATGAAGGTTCTCCAACAGCACCTCAGCTGCCGATGGCTGCTTGTCGGGATCAGCGTGGCGCTGATCCCACATCGTCTTGAGTTCGGCTGTCGCCTTCTCCATCAGAGGGCATCCAGACCGCGAGCCAGGTCGGCCTGGATATCGGTAACGCTCTCCAGTCCCACGGCGATCCTCAACAACCCGGCAGAAATACCAGAGGCTGCTTTCTCCTCATCGGAGAGGCGCCCGTGGGTGGTGGTGGCAGGATGCGTGATAGTCGTCTTGGTGTCTCCAAGGTTGGCGGTGATCGAAAGCATGTTCGTCGCATCGATCACAGACCAGGCCGCCGGTTGACCGCCCTTGAGCTCAAAGGAGAGAATCCCCCCCGCTGCCTGCTGTTGTTGCAGTGCTATCTCATGTTGGGGATGGGAAGTCAGTCCCGGATAGTGGACCCGGGCGACCTGCGGATGCAACTCAAGCCACTCGGCCAAAACCTGAGCACTCTGCGAATGGGCCAACATACGCAGTTGCAGCGTCTCCAGGCCCTTCAGAAACACCCAGGCGTTGAAAGGACTCATGGTTGGACCGGCGGTACGCAGCACGCCAAACACCTCTTCTCCAACGAGTTTGCTGTCACCAACTACCGCACCGCCAACGCAACGGCCCTGTCCGTCCAGATACTTGGTAGCCGAATGCACCACGATATCAGCGCCCAGTTCCAACGGCCGTTGCAGCGCGGGGGTACAGAAACAGTTATCCACCACGAGCAGACAGTCATGCGCGTGCGCCAATGCCGCAAGCGCCTGCAAATCAGTGATTTCGGTGAGCGGATTAGATGGGGTTTCAAGAAACAGCAGCCTTGTCTCCGGACGAATCGCCTGTTCCCATGCGCCCAGGTCACTGAGTTCAACAAAGCTGGTTTTTATGCCGAACCTACTCAGGTATTTGTTGAAAAGCACCGTGGTGGTTCCGAAAATACTGCGTGAAGAGACGATATGATCCCCCGCTTCGAGCAGGCCCATGCAGGTGGCAAGAATTGCCGCCATACCGGAAGCGGTGGCGACACAGGATTCCCCCCCCTCCAGCGCCGCCAAGCGCTCTTCAAAGGTGCGCACTGTAGGATTGGTAAAGCGTGCGTAGATATTGCCCGGCTCATCTCCGCTGAACCTTGCCGCCGCCTCCGCGGCACTGCTGAAAACAAAGCTGGAGGTGGGAAAGATGGGTTCTCCATGCTCCCCTTCAGCAGTTCTTCTATGGCCGGTACGGATTGCCTGGGTGGCAAACTCCCAGAGAGTTGGATCATCTATCGGCATCTTTTACTCCTGTCGTTGTGCGATCAACAAGGGTGCTGCCGGATCTAATGAATCTCAAATTAAGTGTCATTTCGAGCATAGCGAGCTATGCTCAACCCTCGCAGCCTATAAATAGCAAGATGGTTTGAGATCTCTCCCTAAGGTCGAGATGACAGTGACTCAATTATTCAGAGATTCCCTAAAAGACCTAAACAAAAAAACCGCCCAATGGCGGCTAAAGCAGATACCCTCGCTTTAGCAGTATTTATCAAGCGCCCGCAATTTGAGAAAAATCGGCGCTGCGGAAAGGTTAGCCCCGGCATCAATGTGTGTCAATCACTGCTGGGAGAAGTAATCTGCGAGAAATTGATCGAAAGGGATATTATCCGCCGACTCGATAACACGCTGCTGTTCCCAGGAACGCTCCGCCTCTTCGGTGAATACCCGCTGCCGTTCAGCAGAAAGCTGTTGCTTTAAAAAATAGTTCTGATGGTCGTGGGAGATTCGCTGGGCAAATTCAAAAAAGCTCTCTCCGTTCTCCCGCATCTCTGCCAACATCCTGGCAGAGGGCGTCAACTCGGGATACCGCGCCCGTTCACTAAGCTGTTCAAGCGCCCCGCTGTAGGTTAGTGCACCTGTTCCCTGATCCAGGATTTCACATACTGCCTGCATCGATTCACAGATCTCAAGCGCCCAGTCACGCAGGCGTATCTCCCGGCCATTCCGCTGCAGAAAAAGTTCAGGATCTCTCCCACGGTGAGCAGATGCCCCTTCATTGCGATCGATCTCCCGTTGCTCGAAGACATTGATCGACGGGCTGTCGAGCAGCTGACAAAACAGCATGAAGGCTTCCAGAAAATAGATCTGCTGCTCATCGATGCCCAGTGGGTCGAAGGCATTGACATCCAAAGACCTGAGTTCGACATATCGCACCCCTCTGCGCTGCAGGGCGAGAATAGGTTTCTCCAGGCCGTCCGGAATCTGCTTTGGACGAACGGTACTGTAATACTCGTTCTCGATCTGCAGAATATTGGCGTTTAACTGTTCGTAACGGCCATCCACTTTGACCCCGATCATCCGGTAGATTGGGCAGGCTGTCTCGGTGGCCCGTCCCAGGGTCTCGACATAGGCGTCCAGACAATCGTAGCAGGCCTTGATACCCGTCCCCTGCTCCTTGCTGTTCTGGTAACCGATATCCCCCATACGCAGGGAGGTGGCATAGGGATAGTAGTAGGTGTATTTATCGAAGGATTTGAGATTGGTCGCCCGGCCGCCCAGAAATGATTTACAGACAGCGGGAGAGGCGCCGAACAGATAGGGAATCAGCCAGCCGAAACGCTGCAGATTTCGCAGCATGCCGAAATAGGATTCAGTGATAAATCGTTGCAGATCCCTCTGATCCCCCTCCTGTTCCTGAAACAGGGGCCAGAAACGCTCAGGCAACGAGTAGTTGAAATGCACACCGACGATAACCTGCATCACACGCCCATAACGATGTCCCAGCCCCCGTCGATAGACCGTTTTCATGGTGCCCGCATTAGAGGTTCCATAGCGGGCCAGCGGAATGCGTTCCCCTCCTTCGACCACGCAGGGCATGCTGGCGGCCCAGAGCAGTTCATTATCCAGATGATCGTAGACGAATTTCTGGGCATCACGAAGAAATGCGAGGGGCTGTTTTCTGTCGGCAAAAGGCGGCGTAATGAACTCTGTCAACGCCTCAGAATAGTCCGTGGTGATATAAGAATGGCACAGGGGAGAACCAAGATTCAGTGGATGCGCTACCTGGGAGATGCCCCCGCTACTGGAAACCCTCAAACTCTCCTTTTCCAGGCCAACGAACCCCCCACGCAGGAGATCTGTCGATCGGTCCCGCACTAGTCGAAGCAACCGCTGTTCCAGTTTTTTGTACAAGACCCGCGCAAGCCTCAGGGTATTTTAAAAGACCGGGGATTATAACTCGCAGTTTATTATCAAACACTGATATTTTTTCCGGTCATCACCACGCTGAATAAAATAAAAAACTGAAGTTAATTCCTCTTTGGCCGATAGTATTACGATAATAAGACAAAAAAGGTTTCAGCATGAAAAATAATATTGACAGAATACTGGCTTGGGCCGCTATAACCCTGCTCATTATCGCAACTGCCACGGCATTTCTTTCACCTGATTCGACTACAACACGCTGGCTGCTATTGATCAGCATGCCTCTGCTTGTGTTTGCAATCCTCTGGGGACAACGCATCAGGGCTTGTTAGCGGCTGAGTAAAACCGCGCATAGATGGCGAAGGCCGCCTCGCTGCGTCGATACATCCTCCGTCAGAACGTCACATCC
>JAMJIN010000346.1:0-2060 GCA_036784775.1 Chromatiales bacterium
GATCGATGCAAGTGGATCTCGGGTTGGCTAAAGCGTTTACGTGGACATTCCTCATCGCGGAAGTCTCTAAGCCAATCATAGGCGCCGATTTCTTAAGACATTTTGGACTTTTGGTAGACGTCGGGCGCAAACGGTTAATGGATGCTGAGACATTTCTCACCGTTCCGGCCTCGTATAGGCGTTCGGCCGTATCTAAGCTGTGTGTGTTGGTTCAGACGGATCGATATGCGGACATATTGGATGAATTCCACGAGGTAACGACACCATGCATCAAGAAATGTCGCCTACAAGGAAAAGTGGAGCATCACATCGACACACGTGGTAGTCGACCGGTGTTTGCTCGCGCGCGTCGACTTTCTCCCGACAAGCTAGTAGTAGCGAAGGATGAGTTCCGAAAACTTCTGGAGATGGACATAATTCGCCCTTCGAATTCACCGTGGTCGTCACCTCTGCATATGGTAGCGAAGCCATCTGGCGGGTGGCGAGCTTGCGGAGATTACCGAGCTCTGAACGCAGTCTCTGAGGACGACCGCTATCCGATACCTCACATGCAGGATTTTGCTGGCCAGTTGGAAGGAAAAAGCATATTCTCCAAAATCGATTTAGTACGTGCTTACAATCAAGTACCCATGAGTGCAGCAGACATCGCGAAGACTGCCATCATAACACCTTTCGGGCTCTTTGAATATACGCGTATGCCATTTGGGCTAAAGAATGCGGCACAGACATTTCAGCGGTTTATGGACCATGTGTTTAGAGATTTTCCTTTTGCATATGTCTATCTAGATGACATACTGGTCGCGAGCGCGTCAGCCGACGAACACCGCATCCATCTGCGTCAACTATTCAGCAGGCTCGCAGATTACGGCTTAGTGGTTAACCCCCAGAAGTGCGTATTGGGCCAGCCGAGTTTGGAGTTTCTCGGTCACTGTGTCACGGCTTTCGGTGTGCGTCCGCTGCTGGAAAGAGTAAAACACATCACCGACTTTCCGCGACCGAGTTCAACTAAGTCGCTGAAGGAATTTTTAGGGATGTTGAACTTCTACAGGCGTTTCGTACCACACGCTGCCGCTATTTTGACTCCCCTGTACGCACTCGTGAATGTGAAAGACAGTGAATTTGACGCGGCATGGACGGCACTTCACGAAGATCATTTTCAGCGCAGCAAGATGGCACTGGCCTCAGCTACAGGCCTAGCTCACCCGTCAGTGACAGCAGAGACGAGCATCAACACAGATGCCTCAGATACCGCCGTGGGCGCTGTTCTGCAGCAGCGTCTGAATGGAGTATGGACACCTATTTCGTTTTTCTCGCGCAAACTCCACGCAGCCGAGAAGAAGTACTCCACCTTCGATAAGGAGCTCCTTGCGATGTACTTGGCGGTGAAGAAATTCCGCTACTTCATTGAGGGACGCAAGTTCACGCTATTCACTGACCACAAGCCGCTTACGTTCGTCTTCAACAATGTATCGGATAAGTGGTCGCCGCGTCAGCAGCGACATCTCTGCTTAGTGTCGGAATTCACTACCGACATACGTTACGTTCCAGGCGCTGACAACGTAGTGGCCGACGCACTCTCCAGAGCGCCTTCGCAGGAGACGAGTGCTATTGCGAGCATGGAGGGCGTGGCCACTGAAGTTATAGACTACGTCACTATGGCTAAACAACAAGCTGTAGACATGGCTGTACAGAGGCTTCTCGCCGAGTCGGACTTGCAGATAGCCCGCTGTCAGTTGCCGGATACTGAAGAGCGGTTGCTCGTCGATATGTCCACAGGCAAGCCTCGTCCGTTGCTGCCGGCTGCCTGGACGCGCAAAGTCTTCGATATCCACCACGACTTGGCTCACGCTGGAGCCAGAGCTATGCGCCGGTTGATTTGTGATCGGTTCGTCTGGCATGGTATGGCCAGAGACATACGTCATTGGGCTCGTACGTGCGAGGCCTGTCAGCGCGCTAAGGTGTCGAAGCACGTCGTGGCGCCGTTGACGCCGCTCCCGATGCCGGTGAAACGGTTCGACAGTTTGCACGTAGACCTGGTCGGTCCATTGCCGGCATCGCAA
>JAMJIN010000581.1:0-1099 GCA_036784775.1 Chromatiales bacterium
ACTGTCGAGGTCGATACACCCGGTACCACACCTTCTCAACGGCTCCCTACATCTTCCCGATTTCTTTCTCGATGTCACTCTTTGTCGCTGGCTGTTTCTTCTGACTCGCTATTTGCAGCTATTTCATCCGGTTACCGCTGTTCGCCAATTATGTTCGGGTTTTTACCGCCATCTACAGTAGCCAGTGCTACCAGACCGAGGCTCATCAGCGCCAGCGGAGCAGGAGCGGGTGCAGCAACAGCTGGGGTGGTGAAAGAGATGTTGTCGATAGAGAAGTCGAGTGCAGCAGGGGCATCGAAGGTCACAGTCAGCAGATTGGCGGTTGCCAGATCAAAACCCACCATGGCGAAGCTGAATGAGCCGGCAGCGTTTGCTGTCAAGCTGCTACCAGAACCATCGATATCATAGGAGATACCAAGACCGTGGTCGGTAGAGAGTACATCGATGTTCAGCGCATCAATGATGCCGGTAACACTGCTCAGGTCATAGGAGAAGATGGCATTTCCCACATCACCGTCGAAGGCGTTGTAGGAGAATTTACTGTCGGCGATGATGACATCTGCGAAAAGCATGTCCGGGCTGCCGCCAGTTGCAGTCATGTTGATAGTAGTGTTTCTGTCACCACCAAGGGCTGCGCCTGTGTCGGTTAGGGAGATACTACCAGGTGCTGCGAACTGAACAGCAGGCCAGCCAGCGTCATTCTTGACGTCAAAAGTATCGATCATCATGGTGCCGGCAAATGCGCCGGAAGAAACCACCATGCCAGCGCCGAGAATCCCTGCGCCAAGCAGTTTACGGATATTATTCATGTTCACTTCCCCGTGAATATTATTAATTAATAGTTTTAGGCCGCAGGGGGGATTTTAATTCAGCCTGACACGGGATGAAATAGGAATTAACATATTTTTGCAAAGAATTAACAAGTAACTTCTCAAAAACCCGTGGCAAGAGCAGCCCGCTCGGTGATGATATCGGGTAATGGAGCAATGGTCTGTTCACCAATACCCAAACGATCTGTTAAGTAATGCCAGAACGAGATATCCAGCTTACGGCAGGTTTTTTTCAAGCTGGCAAAAGTATCTCGGCAACGCCTGCCTTC
>JAMJIN010000220.1:0-5384 GCA_036784775.1 Chromatiales bacterium
AAGTCACCGACAGCGACCGTTTGATCGGGTCCCGCATCCGCCACGGGGCCTGAATTTTCGGTTGTGACAGTGACAATATCTATTGCTGAATCGACAATGCCGTCATTCACAATCAGCTCAGCCGAGTAGCTGCCTGGCAGGTCGGCTATGAAACTGGGCATGACGGCATTGGGATCCGAAAAGGCGGCCACACTTCCTGCTGGCACGCCCGGCAAGGACCAGGTAAAAGTCAGCAGATCGCCATCAACATCACTGGATCCCGAACCATCCAGCGAAACAGTGGTTCCGGTAAGAATGCTTTGATCCAGCCCCGCGTCGGCTACCGGTGGCGAGTTGCTGGTGGTGATGAGAACCCTGTCCGGCACTGAGTCATCAGTCCCATCATTCACAACCAGTTCGAGTTCATAGATCCCGACGACATCCAATACAAAGTCGGGCATGACAGCATTCGGATCGGACAAAGCGGCGGCACTGCCGCCAGGCGCACTCAGAAGGGACCAGGTGAAGGTCAGTAAATCACCGTCAACATCACTGGAGCCGGAACCATTCAGTGTTACGGTGCTCCAGAGAAAGGCACTTTGGTCCGACCCTGCGTCGGCTACTGGAACTGTATTTGAAGGGGCTGGATCTTCCTGACTAAAGCTCCAGTCATGATCCTCATCGATAAAAGTGTGACGCCTGTTATACCGTATAGTGATTGTATCCGTTGATTCTATGCCGTCACTGACCGGGACGTCCGGAAAAACTATCTCCCCATCGATAATTGTCAGATACGGCGTGTTGCTTGTGAGGGTTGCGGTAACATTACTCAGTGGTTCAGGTCCACTGTTATTCAGTACAGCCGTATAGGTATAGATGACTTCAAACCGATTTACGCGCTGAACACTGGTTGCTGTAACCAGCCCCATGCTCAACTCACCAAAGGCCGGCAGCACATAGATGCAGTTAAGCGCAATTAAAAGAAAAATGGTTTTGCGGAACCCGGAAAATCCTTTCATACGCTTAATCTCATCCCGTTGAATGCTTTATTTTCAGCACAACAACCCTTAAATCCAGGTCATCCAGTAATCAGCTTAATCTCATAAACCGTTGTAGGAAGGCGTGTGCGTAACCATTCAAGTTCGCGTTCAGCGAGCTTGAAACCGCACGATTTTGATCCCGTCCCAAGTCAAAATGGACGGGGGATAACCTGGCCGGACGACCAGGACAAAAATATCTGCGGCATATCGCCTCTTCCAAACTGCTTTGCACAGCCCAGCTTTAACGGCATGCCAGGTTCTTTACTCTATTTTTCTTCTAAACCTAATCGATTCGAGACGATTCTGGTCTCTCTATAGAATAAGCAAGATGTATTCCACAAAACCCAATCCAATGATTTCTAGATCTTTTTTCAATAAAGGAAAGAAGACTCCAGTCCGGTTTGTAAAATAACCCGACACATTAATAGAATTTAAATTCTTTTTTAGCCTTGCCAGGATTATAAAACAGATGAAATCCGTTAAATTACGGCAAGGCGTGGGATTAATGACCCAAACTACAACAAGATAGGAACAATATATAGAATCTGGAGCCAGGAAGCTGGCCGCTGTAAAATTCTACGACAAGGAAAAAACGGGGCACAAGGCGGCTGGATCACAAATCCGGCGAGAGACTGCCTCCACAAATCCCAGCCGACTCTGCATGCCGGTAGAGGCCTTCCTCATCAATCACTTCGATGCTGCTGCCATGAACCTGGATCAGCTTTTGCTCGGAAAAATTGTGCAGGATTCGGGAGAAGGTTTCCGGCTTTACCGAGAGTCTTGAGGCCAGCACCCCTTTGGGGGCATTCAGTTCGATGGTGTTTCCGTTGGCTTTCCCTGCATTCCAGCGTCCCCAGAGGAAACCCGCCACCCGCCCGGTGGCGCTCTGCAGTGTGAGGTCGTCGATCTCCTTGATCAGCCGTTTGAGCCTCTGGCTCATATCCCCCATTAAACGGAAACAGGTATCCACCGACTCCCGCAACATGGCGAAAAAAGCGGAGTTATCGAAAGAGATTACTTCAGTTTCCCCAATGGTTGATGCATTCACCGGAAAGTTGGGACTCTCCTGGAACATCAATGCTTCAGCAAAGGTGTGGCCGGGAGAGATGATCTCAATTACCTTCTCATTACCATTCAGGGCCAGTCGATAGAGCTTGATCTGGCCCTGCGTGACCAGGTAGAAGCGCGTCGCTTTTTCTCCGGCCTGGAACAGATGCTGCCCATCCGATAGACTTATGCGGCGACTCATTGCCTCAACACGCTGGATCTGCTCTTCGTCCAGGCGGGCAAAAAGATACGACTGTTTCAGCTCTGTCGACACACTGCGCTCCAAAGGTATTTAAGAGGCAGTCCGCACCATGGATAAGTTTGTCAACCAACCCTATCCAGCTCAATGCTCACGGCACGAAACCGTCGGACTGCATGCACTAAATTGTAGCAGAGCAGCAGCGCAGATAGCGACAAGAGAGACCCCGCGAGGCGGGAAAGCGCTTCCGGAAAAAATACAGCTGCGCCCAAAGTCACCAACATCAGCAGATGCAAGCGGTATTGACGGCGCGCCAATGCGTCGGGAAGAAAGTCCTTCATGGTGGGAATACGCGGTCCCACGCCTCCCTGCTGAACCATTTTTCGGTGTTGCAGGTGAAACCAGCTCAGAAACGGGACAATTTTATAGAGCATTCCATTTACGACAGAGAGGCCAAAACCGACCAGCATGACCACGCCCAGCAGTAAGACGAATCGATTGTCCAACCCCCTCATCATCCAGACCGGGAAAGCTGCCAACAGCATCAGCATGCCCAAACGCCAGAAGTCGAGTGTCACATCCGGCAGCTTGCGACGCCGTTTCCGCTGCAACTGCAGCGTCGACCAGGCAAAGCCGGAAAAGCCCAGTCCGATGGCACCCACGATAGCCCATGCGAGCCAATCCGGCGCCCATTCCATCACTCCCGCCAGGTAGAGCATCGACCAAAGCAATACCAACACAAACAGGGTACGGGAGAGATACCGCGTCATCGGCACAGGATACTCAGGTGTGAGTTGAAACATAGGCACCACCTGGTAGGAGACACCAATCACCAGCAATCCCACCCAGGTCAACAGACCCCAGCTCAGATGAACATTAGTCAACACCAACGGCTGCCAGAGATGCAGGGGCCAGACCAGACTGGCGGTGAGCAACAGGCCAAGAATAACCGTCACCGCCAACCCAGAAACAGCTAAGCGCATTGCCGTAACGGTGGGACTCGGCAATTTAACCTTCTGCAGCGCTATCGCCACCCCACTGCCAAAGATGACAAAACCTCCAGCAAGCCCGGCCATAGCGACAGGCATCCAGAACTGTCCATCCTGGATAAACCCGATGACAAGAGAAGCGACACCGATGGTCAGAAGCAAGTGGGCCAGTGTACTGACCCAAAAAACACCAGGAACCGGCGATCCCGCCAGTACGGGGAGCATCTGCATCATCGCCCCAACCATCACCAATCCCAAAAATCCCAGAGTGAAGAGGTGTGTGAGGGCCAGGGTAACAGGTGACCAGCGGAACGTAAGCGCATCGGCCCCGTAGATCATCAACACTACACCGGCAAGGAACAGAAACAACGGGGCAGTAAGAAAAAAACGAATTGGGACGGAGAATGGTGGCGCCTGCTCAAGGGAAAGAGTGGCCTGAGTCAGCATGCCTCCGCATTCCCCATCAGCGTCCTGACCGTTGCGGCCATTTTCGCATCATCGGCACGCCAGATATAGATCTCAAATCGTCCCAGGCGGGCAGTGCCGACCTTCCAGACAAAGCTCCCCTCAAGCATGGGAAAAAGCATGCGCGGCTCACGGGAATGAATGACATGCAGGCAGTCACCCAATGCGAGCGCCTGTACCGCCTCCAGTGTCCGCTCCAGCGGTTCACAGGGCTCCAGCATGCTGACATCCAGGTTAATCACCATGATGCAGTTTCAGTCAATAGCTTCCATCCGACTCAGCAACTCGGAAGCTTGGCCGCCAAGTACCTGGTCCGACATCCGGTAGAGCATCTGCTCCTCCTTGGTATTGTGTTGTTGCATAACCACCAACAGCGTATCCGACAACCCCAGGTAGCGATCCTGATCCTTGGCTTCCACGGTCTCAGCCATCTCTTGAAACAGATCACGCATCTGCGCATGTTCGCCACGCATCACTTCTGTCGGCCCCATGGCCATGCCGGTCATTTCCTCAAAGGCGGGAAACAGCACCTCTTCCTCCATTTTAAAATGGTGTTCCATCGCCGCGTGAAACGCCTCAAATTGGGTGGCAGCAGCCTCCCAATTTTCCTTCGCCGTCTCGTTTTCCGCTGCGGCAAAGATTTCATCACAACGCCGGTGATCATGCGTCATCGTTGCAGAAATGGTACTCATTGATGCCTCTGGCCACATAAAATAAATGGAGAGTATCAACCAAAAACACAGAGACAATCTTTGATAAATATCAACACAAAGGCGACATATCAGAGGATTTTAATTTCTAGTGAGTTGTTCTATATTGGACCATGGAGTCACCCGATGCCCGCGCGTCCGGAGGAACATCCCGGTCCACGCTGGCGCACATCGTCAAGGTAATTTCACCAAGGTGGGCAAAATGGACAGCAAAAACAAGAAAATCATCCTATTTTCCGATGGAACCGGAAATAGTGCTGCAAGCAGAAACCGCACCAATGTCCGGCGTTTGTACGACACACTGGATCTGCAAAAAAATGATCAGGTGGCTTTCTATGATGACGGCGTCGGCTCCCAGGAATTCCTCCTGTTCAAAATCCTTGGAGGCGCCTTCGGTTATGGTCTCAAACGCAATGTGCGTGAGCTCTATAAGACGCTGTGCCGCAGCTACAATAAAGGAGACAAGATTTACCTGTTCGGTTTCAGCCGGGGTGCCTTCACGACCCGCGTGCTAGCGGGCATGATCGCATACTGCGGTCTGAAAACAGATGCTGCAGACGAAACGGAACTCGACAGGATCGCCCGACAAAACTACAGCGCCTTCCGTTCTCAGTTTCATCAAACCTTGCTAAGCAGGCTCTACCGTAGAATTTTAGGGCTGGGCAAAGACTCCA
Source organism: Chromatiales bacterium (assembly GCA_036784775.1). Lineage (GTDB taxonomy): Bacteria > Pseudomonadota > Gammaproteobacteria > Chromatiales > Chromatiaceae > QGON01. The sequence continues at coordinate 5,104 of JAMJIN010000220.1, forward strand.
TTTCCAATGAACAACCCGATATCCAGTTCATTGGTGTCTGGGACACAGTGGATGCCTACGGCCTGCCTATCGATGAATTATCCGTACTCTGGGACAAGTATATCTTTCCTATCCGATTTCCGGATCGCTGCCTGTCCAAAGAGGTTATTCGCGCCTGCCACGCCGTCTCAGTAGACGATGAACGGCTGACCTTCCATCTGTTAGCGGCTGAGTAAAACCGCGCATAGATGGCGAAGGCCGCCTCGCTGCGTCGATACATCCTCCGTCAGAACGTCACATCC
>JAMJIN010000347.1:0-2058 GCA_036784775.1 Chromatiales bacterium
AATACAGGATAAGGAAGTGACTGTGCATGCAGGTTGGCACAACAAATGCACACAGGGCCAACAACATAACTAAGGTCCACTGAACATCAAACATGTAACGTTCAAACAAATCCACCAGCCAGGTAAGATGGTCCTTCGGCTTCCTCGGTTAGTGTTCGCTCCAACTTCCGAGCATCCGACCTTCCTTTTCTGTGTGCCTTGGCACCAGCTCTCTGTGCACGTTCTGCTTGGGCGATGCGCAACCGGTCGCTCTTCTCTACAAACACCTGCGTCATCTCGTTCGTCTCAATCGCGAGCAGGTCCATCACTTCTGCAAGGTGAGATGCACCAGCGTTGAACGACCCCACAGCACGAGCAACTGCACACATCAGTCTCCGGTGTCCAACAAAAACGGTCTTGGTGCACCTGCTCCAGATGACCGAATGCAGGCACTCGTTACTGTTCTGCGTCCTGCCTTTCAGCAGACGCTTCAGCAGGTTGGGGTCACTCATACGCTGGTAGACCGGAATCATGGCTTCGGCAACGTCATGGGCCAGCGGATGCTTGAGATGTTCGGCATGTGGTGGAGGCTCCTGGTCATTGGCTTCAGCACGCTGGTAGAAGCACCAGGAATCCTTGCCGCTGGGGCATCGCGTGTGGTGCGGATCGTCATCTGTGCTGACACAATGAAACAATGTCGCCCACACCCGGTTGCGCATGTTGTCAATATCGCCGGCACCAGCATTCAGGGCGTACCTGTAGTATTTCTGCAAGCGCAGCGCCTTCTCCTTTGTGAGGCGGCCCTCCCCACGCCCACCAAGCTTCTTCTCCTTTGACAACTTCAGTAGCGCAGTGCCCATGCGCTTGTGGGCGTGGTTGAGGCATTCTTCCTTCTCAAAGATGACATCAGGGCCATACGGTTCGAGGTCAACGACTGCCTTGTGCGCCTTTGAGTCGCCGTCACCCAGCATCCCTGTGTACATCAGGCCGTGACGGTTGACCGAGCGGGACCACAGCTGCTTGGCGGCCTCCACCTCCATGGTGTTGGAGCTGCCGTGGAAGTTGATGCAGCAGTCTTCCTTGTGTTCTTGGTACCACGCGTCAAAGGCTGCAGGGTCATCACAGTGCTCGTGACGCTTCAGGCTGCAGCGATGGCAGTACGTCGACAAGACGACGTAGTCCACAACCAGCCCAGTGACCACTTCGATCACAGCCGCTACACCGTGCATCGACATGTGGCCACGCTTGTGCCAGGTGCCGTCAAAACTGACAGTGATTGGTACGGGCTGGTCAGTGGGGAAGTCAGGCTGCATATCATAATGCATTGCCCGCACAACGGCAACACTCCGGTTCAGGACATACCCTGTGGCCTCCAATGTCCTGCGGACGACCTGCCACTCCTTCTTCTGGAATGTCTTTAAACACATCGCCGGCATCCCAAGGACTCCACAGAACTCCTTCAATGCTGTGTGGCCGAGCCCAAGGTGGTTGAAGAGCAGGGTCATTGTGTCGTTGATAACAAATGGCGATGGCTTCTTGTTGCTTGGCAACTCCGGCGACGAGTATGTGTTGCCAAACACGTAGCCACACTTGTGACACGCCAGCTCAAGACGCAGCGCAAATCCCATACGCTTTGCTTCAGACGTTGTTGCGCACAGTGCAGGTTGCAATTGACACTGTGGACATTCCACCAACTCCAACAGTGTGTCGAGCTTATTGAGATCCAAAAGACACCAGCGAGGCGAGCAAGCTGAGAACAAATGCAAAAAAAAAATTTTACATACCATTTGTCAATTGTAATCAATATATGTTTGTTGTCATAAAAATATTAAAGTGTAATGAAGAGTGTGTGTGTGTGTGTGCGTGCGTGCGTGCGTGCGTGCGTGCGTGCGTGCGTGCGTGCGCGCGCGCGTGTGTGCGTGCGCGTGTGTGCGTGCGCGTGTGTGTGTGCGCACACGAACGCACGCATACACACCTGCCTATGGACATATCATTAGGATATGGCTAAGACTATTTTCCTAAGAATGAGACTAAGTCAGGATAAAAAGGTAATATCGAATATTGTCAGGGCCAGTAAAA
>JAMJIN010000221.1:0-5348 GCA_036784775.1 Chromatiales bacterium
GATAGCGAAGTAGGGGTGTTGTGTAACTAACTGATTGTTATCGAAAAGTTGGGTTGTCCTTGTTTCGGGGGATTTTAGGCGTATTATTATCTACCGATTTCCAAAGATAATTCAGGGGCGGTTGGTGAAGAAGAACGCGTTGGTGTTGTTTTTGGTGTTGCTCATCGCGGCTTTTGGGGTGTTTGGGGCTGATGGTGAGATCGATCCTGGCCTGATTCGTGAGGTAGCTGCTGATCATTGCTTGCGTAAATGTAGGTCATGTCCCGTCAGCGAGGAGGGTGTAGATTGCTTTCGCGATTGTATTGATAAAACTATGCCGAACTGCGATCCTCCTGCTGGGAGTGTGTGTTATTTCTTCGATTTGGTACCTCCGGCAAAGCCGCATTTTCCTATTAGCGGTAGCCACTATCACCTGTTCAAAATGAATCGGTCCACGGATGGGAGGTGTTTTTGGAACAAATTTGGAGTTTTAGGCGTTGCGCCCCTCGGATCTACACAGTGCGCGTTCCCACGAAGTGAGAGGTAATCAAGTTATGGTTAACCGTTACGTTTTTGTCGTTATGGCTGTTGTTGGTGACCCGCCGAGCGGAAACGAAATTGGGATTGTTTCGGGAGACTATACATTTGCCCCTTTTGGGGGTAGTAGGATATATACCTTAGATGATGAGGTATGGTGTGCTACAGGGCAATGCGCAGAGCCGTTCTTTTTCCCAAAAGCGACCGACTATAATGAGATGTTTTGGAACTCGCGAGGGTCGCAGTCTACCGTGTTAGTGGGTTTAGTTGACGTTGGTGAGTTGTATGTTCCTGGTAGGGGCATAACGATTCTAGAGCAACTGGATTTGGGTAACGAGTTTAAATCATTTGATTTGGGCTATGATGTAGTTGATTCGTTTGGGTTAAGCGCTATCACCAATGTCGGTTATTCCAAAGATGATATGAGCGACATAATGGAGTTAGGCTGTTCTGTCAACCAATATGGCTTGATAGGTAAGAGAGAATGCAGTGATGTTTTTGTGGAGTTCGTCAATGAAACGACGACCGAGCATGCACCATTCTATTCAGTCGAGGTTAAGATGGTAAATTAAAAAGATAGCAGCTGGTTGCCATAGTGCCGGTTTGCAGCCACATTGCAGCGGCCTTCTCATTCAGGCTCACGAAAAGAGCAAGCGTACCACCTGCGCCACCCAGAAGTAGCGTCAATAGTGTGTTGCTCTCGCGCATGAGCGTTTCAGCGCAGTCAATGTGAAAGTCAGCTGTGGCCTTGGTTTCAGTCTCAATATATTGAATCAGATCGTTCATGTTTACCTCTAATTTATGATTTGCGGTTTGTCAAATCAGGTGTAAGCGCTTATCCACGGGAACCTAAAAAGCCCTGTTAATTCAGGGCTTTTTTGGCTGTCTATTTTTCTAGCGCCTTCTGCGTGATCGCACCGTGCTGTTAGCCACCATAGTCACGGGGTGGTAGTATGGACAACTGAAGAAATCCACCGGTAGCAAAAACAGACGCTCTGAACGCAGATGATGCCGCTTCTGTAACAGTGAGTCGTTTAAAGAAACCCCCTTCTTGTTTTGATTCATCGATCGATAACGATACGGCTCCAGTAGCAGAGCCCGCCCATTTATAATTGATGAGGCAGTTATGGCTTCTCCCACCCACCTCGACGATATACAAGAATGATGATTGTGATTCAGTGACTGCATTAACTCTAAACATCCCGGCGTCAGACTGATTCTTATGAAACATGCTCTGGTGTGGAACTGCCCGTGCAGAGTGATGCTCATCGTCAGTCAGATAGGAGTCCAGCATCACCAGATCCGCGTAATGATTATCGACTGAGACACTGAGGTAGTCCCCATCTGAGAAGGACTTCGCGGCTATTGCCACATCGAGTAGACTATTGGCTACAGGTGTCCCTAAGATCGTCCTGGAGTCTATCCAGGAGATGCTTTTAAAGCTGGCGCTTCAGATGGCCCGTGATGACTACGACGATCGCCGTGAGCGCCAGCGCCAGGGTGTGGAGCTGGCCAGGAAGGCGGGTAAGTACAAAGGCCGTCAAGCTGATCTGAAAATGCACGACCGGATCGTTGCGCTTCGCACTGCTGGCCACAGCATCTCTAAAACAGCGAATTTAGCTGGATGCAGTGAGAGCCAGGTAAAACGAATATGGGCAATTCATCTCAGAATTAACACGCCATCCACAAGTGAGCCTTCGACCGCTGCCAGCCATGGATAGTGACCCGGGCGCAGGACGGCTGCGGCAAAAGGAAATAACCGTCGTGATAAGCGAGGGCAAAAGGGGGACTTGGACGTCCCGTTTTGCATCCTGAGCATCACGACACGCTTGATCTCTTCCTGCTCGGGATTTACTTCCCATTTCCTCGAAATGCCTGCCCATCTTCTACCTGATGTTCTTTCACCCAGCGCCCCAGCATTTGGGCATTGATACCCAGACTGTTTGCGGCTTCCCTTCGAGTATATTCCTGCTCAAGAACCAGACTGCAAGTGAGTCTTCGACCTCGTGAAAGATTTTGGGACATCCCAGTCCCCAAAATCGACTCGGCCTTCGACAGCCTGTTTGTGCCCCGGCCGTCCCGGTCACTGGCACTACGCGACAACCTCGCAAGCTCGTTCCCGCTCCGTTGCCAGCTCCCGATGACTGGACGCCGCGCTCGGATGCCTACTTTGCTTCCCCTCTGGCGCAAGGCACGCCGGGTAAGCAGTGCGGCCTCGCGGCTACCGGGGACTACCAGCCTTCGCTTCGCTCTCCATGGCTGGCAGCGAGGGAAGAGCGTGATCAACCACCACCAATCGGTATACCCATCAATGATGAACGGGCGAAGAAGCTGGTGGTACGCCCACATGACCTCAATAGCTATGACCAGCTCAACTCCCAGCAGGAGAATGGTGATGACTACACAGAAAAATGAAGATCCACTGATTACACGGGCCACGGCATTGAAGCTCCATGGGCTGCTCGCGCACTGGGATGAGGTCGCCCAGACCGACTGGCTCGAACCGCTCATCGGATGGGAAGAGGAGGAACGGGCACGTCGTGGACTGGAGCGGCGCTTGAGTAGTGCGCACCTTGGCCGCTTCAAGCTACTGGCCGACTTCGACTGGTCCTGGCCCAAGCAATGTGACCATGAAGCAATCAATGATCTGATGCAGCTCCATTTTATCCAGGATGTCTCCAATGTCATCCTGGTGGGACCCAACGGTGTGGGTAAATCCACCATCGCCCGCAACATCGCACACCAAGCCGTGCTGCGTGGCCATAACGTGCTCTTTACCAGCGCCAGTCAAATGCTCAATGAACTGGCCGCCCAAGATAGTGACAGTATGCTCAAGCGCCGTCTGGCAAGCTATGCCCGCCCTCATCTATTGGTCGTGGACGAGGTAGGGTATCTCTCTTACTCCAACCGCCATGCCGATCTGCTGTTCGATATCGTCTCCCGGCGTTATGAGGAGAAATCCACCCTGATCACCACCAATCGCCCCTTCTCAGAGTGGAGCGAGGTCTTCCCAAATGCGGCCTGTGTTGTCTCGCTGGTGGATCGGTTAATACACCACTCAGAGATCCTCACGATCGAGGGTGAATCCTATCGACTTAAAGAAGCCAAAGAGCATCAGCAACAACAGGTGGCAAGCCGAAAGAAGCGTAAGACGACCAGAAAAAAAGGGGGATCATCATCCCTGACTACTGGACTGCACGTGAAGCATTGGCTGTTTATGAATTTATTGATGAGCTACGTGAGGTGATCTGGAGTCGATACGGGTTGCAACTGCAGGAGCTGATGCAAGAGGATCGGGTGACAGTCTTTGACGTGGACGAGGATGTGACGTTCTGACGGAGGATGTATCGACGCAGCGAGGCGGCCTTCGCCATCTATGCGCGGTTTTACTCAGCCGCTAACACTTTACGGCGGCGGGTTATTCAGCGTGCCGGTCGATTGATCCGTCCTCAAGGTTGGCTGACACTTTCTATGAACGCCAACCAGGCTGTGCAAAACGAGTTATTGCATTACCTGGATGAAATCGAGAAGGCAGCGTAGTCATTGCTGGCCTGTTTTTATGCAACGCTGGGGTTTACAGAAACGCGGATGCCACCTGGTCTGGTTCGGTCTCACCTGGAGCCTGGAGCTTTACCTGCAAGCTAACGCACGGCTGCACCGTCAAGGCCAAGGACAACCCGTGATCTGCCATCGCATCCTGACCCGAGACACACTCGACGACGCGGTGTCGATGGCTCTGGAGAGTAAAGCAACCACGCAGGATGATCTACGTCGCTCGGTGGGTGATTATCGAAAACGAAAAGAGCTGCGCGTAGCGGCTTGAATCAGGCAGTAACCCACGAATGAGCAACACCCCCCCAAGAGGAATCGCAACGATGAATACCGATGATTTAACAGAATCGATCAGTGTCACCGACGAAACAGGAGCATTAATCATGAATGACGATAAACCCGAGATCACACTGAAAGCCGACGTGACGATCGATGAAAAGACGTATCAGCACATCAGGTGCCACCTTGACGTTCTTCGCCTCTTCGAAGAAGACGGCTCCTTCATGGACCACGTCAGAGCTTCTATCGCAGCAAGAGAAAATAACCGATGCCGAAGTCATCAGGTTCTGCATGGAGTTTACCGCTGAAATACTCAATCTCAGAGACGGCCATCAATCCAACGACAGGCGTCGCCCGCTGCCAGCCATGGAGAGTGAAACGAAGGCTGGTAGTCCGCAGTAGGCGTAGGCCGCTCGCAGCATACCCGTCGTGCCTTGCGCCAGAGGGGATGCAGCGTAGGCATCCGAAACGCCGTTGAGCCATTTGAGGTAGGGGTACGAAGTCTGATCCGAGCTTGCGATGGATTGACGTAGTGACCCGGGCGCAGGGCGGCTGCGGCAAAAGGAAATAACCGTCGTGATGCTCAGGATGCAAAAGGGGGACTTGGACGTCCCGTTTTGCATCCTGAGCATCACGACACGCTTGGTTGCTATTCCTCTTGGGGTTGTTGCTTACTCGTGGGTTACTGCCTTATTCAAGCCGCTACGCACCGCTCTTTTCGTTTTCGATAATCACCCACCGAGCGACGTAGATCATCCTGCGTGGTTGCTTTACTCTCCAGAGCCATCGACACCGCGTCGTCGAGTGTGTCTCGGGTCAGGATGCGATGGCAGATCACGGGTTGTCCTTGGCCTTGACGGTGCAGCCGTGCGTTAGCTTGCAGGTAAAGCTCCAGGCTCCAGGTGAGACCGAACCAGACCAGGTGGCATCCGCGTTTCTGTAAACCGTCCACGCCGTGCCCCATGCTTGCGGGGTGCCCGATCAACATCCTCAGTCGACCC
>JAMJIN010000023.1:0-29054 GCA_036784775.1 Chromatiales bacterium
GGATGTGACGTTCTGACGGAGGATGTATCGACGCAGCGAGGCGGCCTTCGCCATCTATGCGCGGTTTTACTCAGCCGCTAACAGAGGGATTGGTTCCGCCAACAGTGTGGCCATGAATATAGAATCCGCAATAAAATCGCAGCACATTAATCACTTCCGGTTCGTAGACGGCACCCGGAAAGATAACCTGGTCGCCAGCCGCATCCAGGACGGCTTTATGATAGGGAATGCCATCCGGATAGTAGTTTCCAAGCACCACCAGTTTCATACCCGATGCCGATGCGGAAAAGGCGCGTACCGTTTCCAGGATCGAATTTTCCGGTTCCGGCCGGGCGACCAGAAGGGCATACTTTTCCGGTTCGACCCCAAACCGATCCAGCATCTCCCTGGAGGCTTTTTTGAGGGCGTCGCTACCGTAGAGTAGTATCGAGATCTTCTCACTGGAGACCCGGGTTTCGAGGTGGCGTTTGATACCAGGGTGGTCTGCGATCAAGTGGTTACCCAGATAGCAGCCGCACACCTCATTCATCATCAGCCAAATCTTTTCAGGCAGCGACCATTTCGGGCGCTTCCATTCGATTCCGTCCATATTGAACAGATTCGTTCTCCCTCTCAGACGGTAGAGGAGAGAAAATACAGCAGTGTTGTAACCCAGTGTCAGTTTGAGAGAATCCTCGCCGGCAGCATGCAGTGTTGATTTCCAGTCGAACAATATCGTACCGACCGCGCCATTCAACTTGACGGGAATATTCACCCGCCTTATACCCTTCCATGTGTCTTCGTAGGTCTGGCCGGCGCCATCCAACTGGCAATAGACCGTTACTTCCCACCCACGTTCCGTGAGATAGAGTGCGAGCCTCTCGGCAAAGGTTTCAAAGCCGCCGTGATTGGCTGGGATACCGCGTGTGCCCAATATGGATAACTTCATCTTTTCAGGTGATCGCATAGTAATCTTGGCCTTGGCAGTTGGTGTTGCAGGCGCAAATCCAAGAAGTTCCGGTGCTTGGAACACTCTACCGATCAGACCTGGTGTCTTACGATCACGGCAGAGCATATTGAGCTTCGACTGATGGGAGCAGATTAATCCCAATCTCCGTATCCCATCAGCTTTCTCCAACATGCCTGAACATTGGAGCCATCGTTAAACACAAGCTTTTCAGCAGGTGATAACGCTTAATAGGAAGGTTATGTAATTAACTGCAATAGGCCCATATACCAACCAATGTAGATGCTTTGGCAAAAGCACTACTGCCAGGGTGAGGGTTATGCGGTATAAGCGAGTAGGGTGGAGACAGTAGGGTTAAAATTGCGAACGTTGTAATTCTAACCACAAAGAAAACAAAAGTGGCAAGGTAAGGTAATGATTAATATTGAAATTTATTATGATGCTTCGTTGTTGAAACAGTGTTTTCGGACGAGCAGTCGCTAAGTAATGCAGTATTGGTAATCTCAATCTTTTTGGGTTTGATTCCCCGCCGCGATTTTTCCATCTACATGGATGTAGGTCGGGTTAGTCGCACGACAGCACAAAAACATGGATCAGATGCGGCACTTTGTGTGCGACGTAACCCGACAAAGTCACCGTCGGGTTACGATGTGCGCAAGGTCAAGTGACAAAATTGATGTTTGTCGCATTGCGCATCCAACCCGACCTACAGAAATAGTTTTTCTCAGAGGCAAAGCTGAATATTTAGTGGTAATTTGCTGGGTAAGAAGCCCCGGGGCGCTGCAAGCAATTCTCGTCGGTCTGAATCAGCGCCGTAACCGAGTTATCCTCTTCAGGTGAATAGATGCTTGACGGCGTCGCGCTCCGCTTGAAGCTCGGCCAGTGACCGATCCATCATCTGGCGGGAAAAGGGATCGATATCGAGACCCTTAACCACCTCCCATTTACCTTGGTCGCAAGTGCAGGGCATACCGTAAAACAGGCCTTCCGGGATGCCGTAAGAACCATCAGAGGCGACTCCCATGGACACCCAGCGTCCAGATGAACCTAGCGCCCAGTCACGATTGTGGGCGATGATGGCGTTAGCGGCCGATGCGGCGGAGGAGAGGCCGCGAGCCGCGATGACGGCGGCTCCCCGCTTGCCGACATTGGGAATATACTCGTCTCTGTACCATGTCTCGTCGATCCGCTTGGATGCTTCCTGACCCGCGATGGTAGCGAAGCGGATGTCGGGATACATTGCTGGAGAGTGGTTGCCCCAAAGCGCCATTCGTTCCACGGAGTCCACCGGCTCGCCGGCCTTGCCGGTGAGCATGGAGACAGCCCGATGGAGGTCCAGGCGCATCATCGAACTGAAGTTTTCCCGCTGCAGGCTCTTTGCTGCGTTCATGGTGATCAGGCCGTTGGTGTTGGCGGGATTACCGACGATGGTCACATGGATGTTGCGGGACGCCACCTCATCCAGCGCTCTGCCCTGTTCCATAAAGATCGTGGCGTTTTTCAGCAACAGATCTTTGCGCTCCATGCCAGGGCCACGTGGCATGGCGCCAACCAGCAAGGCATAGTCGGCATCCTTGAAGGCTATTTTGGGGTCATCTGTGCCGATCATGCCCGTCAACAACGGGAAAGCGCAGTCCTCCAGTTCCATCATGACGCCCTTAAGGGCCTGCTGTGCACGTTCGTGCGGCACTTCCAGCAATTGCAGGATGAGAGGCTGATCCTTGCCCAACATTTCTCCGGCGGCGATACGGAACAGCAGTGCGTAACCGATCTGGCCTCCGGCGCCGCTAACGGCAACTCGAACAGGGGCTTTGGCCATGAGGTTCTCCTTATTAGAAGCAGTGTGGATTATTTGCGAAGATTCAATATCTGAAACAGTCGCTAGTCTGGCGCACAGATGCGCCGTGGTATCCTTTTATACCCACAGGGCATAAGTTTCGTTTGAGCAGGCGAGATGCTCAACTCAGCTTTATAAAGCCCTCTCCCTGAAAATTTTGAGGAGAGGGCTAAAGAGATATCCATAGGCTTAGGAGGCTATCGGGTTTCCGACAGCTTCCTAGATATTGCCCAGGATGGCGTCGACACTTGCCTTGGCGTCACCGTAGAGCATGCGGGTGTTGTCCCTGAAGAACAGCGGGTTGTCCACGCCGGCATAACCGACGCCCCTGCCGCGCTTCATCACCACCACAGAACTTGCGTTCCAGACCTCCAGCACCGGCATGCCGGCGATGGGGCTGTTGGGATCGTCCAGGGCGCTGGGGTTAACGATGTCGTTGGCGCCGATCACCAGCACCACATCTACCTTCGGAAGATCCTCGTTGATTTCATCCATCTCCAGCACGATATCGTAGGGTACCTTGGCCTCGGCCAACAACACATTCATGTGGCCCGGCATGCGGCCAGCAACCGGATGGATGGCGAAGCGCACGTTGATATCCTTGGCGCGCAGTTTGCGGGTGATATCGTTGATGGTGTGCTGGGCCTGAGCCACGGCCATGCCGTAGCCGGGTACTATGACCACCTCCTTGGCATTGTTCAGCATCTCGGCCGTCTCATCGGCGGAGGTCTCCGGGGAGTACTCCTGCTGTTCACCATCGCCCGACGAAACCACCGTACCGCCCGCAGTGCCGAAGCCACCGGCAATTACCGCCAGGAACTTGCGATTCATGGCGCGGCACATGATGTAGGAGAGGATGGCGCCGCTGGAACCTACCAATGCACCGGTGATGATCAGCAGGTCATTGTTCAGCATGAAACCTGTGGCCGCCGCCGCCCAACCCGAGTAGCTGTTGAGCATGGAGACCACTACCGGCATGTCGGCGCCGCCGATGGCCATCACCATATGAACACCGAAGACAAAGGCGATGAGGGTCATGATGACCAGTGCGGTAATCGCTGCATTACTGTGCTCGCCGCCGACGAAAATCGTCGCCAGAAAGATACTGGCAAGACCCAGACCAAGATTGAGCCAGTGACGTGCCGGCAGCATCAGAGGTTTGCTGGTGATAATCCCCTTGAGCTTGCCAAAGGCCACCACGGAGCCGGTGAAGGTGATTGCGCCGATCAGAACGCCGATGTAGATCTCGATTTCGTGGATGATCGATGCCGCGCCGGTGAGGGCGTGAGCCGGGTCTTCCGCCGGACCGAAATAGCCGGCGAAACCTACCAGTACCGCCGCCATACCGACGAAGCTGTGGAGCATGGCCACCAGTTCCGGCATCTCGGTCATCTGCACCTTGATGGCGAGGAAGAGACCGATGCCGGCGCCGATGATCATGGCCGTCGCCAGCCAGGTGTAACCATCGCCGTGAACCTGATCACCCATGAAGATGGTGGCGATCAAGGCCAAGGCCATGCCGGTAATACCGTAGGCGTTGCCACGCCGGGCCGTCTCCGGGTTACTCAAGCCACCCAAAGCCAAAATGAAGAGGATGGCGGAAACGACGTAAAAAGCTGTTTGCATACCTGAAGTCATCTATCAAACCTCTACTTCTGGAACATCTTCAACATGCGCTGGGTGACCCAGAAGCCGCCGACGATGTTGATGGTTGCGATCAGGACGGCGATGAACGCCAGTATTACCACCAGCCCGCTCGAACTGGATATCTGCAGCATGGCGCCGATGACGATGATGCCGCTGATAGCGTTGGTCACGGACATCAGCGGTGTATGCAAAGCGGGGGTGACGTTCCAGATCACCATATAACCGATGAAGCAGGCCAATACGAACACGGTGAGGTGCGACAGGAACTCCGGCGGAGACACCTGGCCCAGAGCGGCCAGCAATAATGCACCGACGGCAAGGCCGGCGGCGCCGACCCAGCCACTCTTTTTTACCTCTTCTACCACTGGCTGTGGCGGGGCTGCGGTTGCCGGTTTGGGGGTGGGGGCCGCCGAGACCTTGATCTGTGGTGGTGGCCAGGTGATCTCGCCATCCTTGACTACCGTAGCGCCGCGGATAACGTCGTCTTCCATGTCCACCACGATCTGACCATCCTTCCCTGGGGTCAGATCGGTAAGCAGGTGACGCAGGTTGGTGCCGTAGAGCTGGCTCGACTGCGTCGCCAGACGGCTGGGCAGATCTGTGTAGCCGATGATGGTGACACCGTGTTTGACGGCGACCTTGCCCGGTTCCGTAAGGGCGCAGTTGCCGCCCTGCTCGGCGGCCAGATCGACGATGACGCTGCCGTCCTTCATCGACTCGACCATACCGGAAGTGATCAGTTCGGGAGCCGGTCTGCCGGGGATCAGGGCGGTGGTGATGATGATATCCACATCCATCGCCTGTTCGGCAAACAGCTTCATCTCCGCCTCAATGAACTCCTTGCTCATGGTCTTGGCATAACCTGTGCCCGGAGATCCGTCCTCCTCTTCCTCGAATTCCAGCATCAGGAACTCGGCGCCCATGCTCTCCACCTGCTCCTTGACCTCGGGACGGGTATCGAAGGCACGCACGATGGCGCCCATGGAACCAGCCGCGCCGATGGCGGCCAGACCAGCGACACCAGCGCCGATGACCATGACCTTGGCCGGTGGCACCTTGCCCGCAGCGGTTACCTGGCCGGTGAAAAAGCGGCCAAACTGGTTGGCTGCCTCGACCACGGCGCGATAGCCCGCGATGTTGGCCATGGAGCTGAGTGCATCCAGTTTCTGTGCGCGGGAGATACGGGGAACACTGTCCATCGCCAGCACTGTGGCTTTGCGTGCGGCCAGCTTCTGCATCAGCTCCTCGTTCTGGGCAGGCCAGATAAAGCTGATGAGGGTGCCACCCTCGCGCAACAGTTCGGTCTCGTCCCGGCAGGTTGGGCAGTCGATATCCGGGGCGCGTACCTTGAGTACGATGTCAGACTCGGCCCACAGGGTCTTGGCCTCCTCCACGATCTCAACACCCGCCTCACGGAAGGCATCGTCGCTGAAGTTTGCCTCAGCCCCGGCACCCGCTTGGATGGCCACCGAGAAGCCCAGCTTCTGCAGCCGCTCAGCAGTCTCGGGGGTTGCAGCAACCCGCTGCTCCCCTTCGTGGCACTCTTTCGGGATACCAATCTTCATCGCCATGATCGCTTAGCCTTTATAGGTTGATTTGAACAGGGGCAGCGCGCCGCCGGCCTTCAGGGGCGCCACGTCACCAGGTTCGAAGGCCGGGTTCAGTGGGATCCGCTCGCCGTTGACCTCCAGAAAAAGGTCCCCTTCAAGGTTGGAGACATCGATGGAGACTGTGTCACCCTGGTTGATCTTCTCGTAGTCCGCCTCGTTGGCGAAGGTCAGGGGCACGATACCGAAGTTGACCAGATTGGCTACATGAATACGGGAAAACTGGGAGACCACCACGGCGCGGATGCCCAACCAGCGGGGGCAGAGCGCCGCATGCTCGCGGGAACTGCCCTGACCGTAGTTCTCGCCGCCGACGATGATGCCATGACCACCGGCATCGCGATGTTCGCAGGCGCGGGCGGAGAAGCTCGGGTCCACCGGGTTGAAGGTGGCTTGCATGGCGTACTCTTTGACGTTGGAGCGCAACGGCAGAAAGGTTCCGGCGGGCTGGATGTCATCGGTGCTGATGTTGTCGCCCAGCTTCAGTAGAACCTCGCCTTTCAGGGTGTCGGGCAGCGGGTCGAAATTCGGCAGGGCCATGATGTTGGGGCCGCGGGTGACCTCTACCTTCTCCGCCTCTTCCAGGGGTAGGGGCATGATGAAGGATTCCATATCCAGGATCGCCGGTGTTTGTTTGATCTCTACATCCCCTTGAGGGATCGTAATCTCACCGGTGATGGCGCTGGCTGCCGCCACCAATGGGCTGACCAGATGAACCTCAGCGTCAGCGGTGCCTGATCGCTTGGGGAAGTTGCGGTTGAAGGTGCGCAGGGAGATGCCCTTGCTCACCGGGGACCCTCCTTGCCCGATACAGGCGCCGCAGCCGTTATCCTGGATACGTACGCCGGAGTGGAGCAGTGAGGTCATGTAACCGGACTCGGCCAGTTGCATGGCCACGGAACGGGAGCCGGGATAGAGCAGGGTGTCCACAGAGACACGCTTGCCTTTCAGCAACTCGGCGAAGGAGGCGATGTTTTCATAAGAGCTGTTGGTGCAACTGCCCACGGAGACCTGGTTGATGGCGGTTCCGGTGTGGTCCGATACTTTCTCCACGTTGCCGGGAGAGGGGTAGATAGCGATCAGCGGCTCCAGGGCGGAGAGGTCGATATCGATGACGTGCTCGTATTCCGCGCCTTCATCTGCCGCCAGCGGCTGGTAGTCCTGACCGCGTCCACGTTCCTCAAGAAACGCCTGGGTGCGTTCGTCGCTGGGGAAGATGGATGTGGTCGCCCCCATCTCGGCACCCATATTGGTGATGGTGGCGCGTTCGGTGAGGGAGAGACTGGCAACGCCCGGTCCGGCGTATTCGAAGATGGTGCCCTTACCGCCCTTGACGCCTTTGATCTCCAGCATCTTGAGGATGACGTCCATGGCCATTACGCCGGGCTGTATTGAGCCGGTGAGGTTGACTTTGACCACTTTGGGCATGGGCATGCTGTACTCGCCGGTGGCCATGGCCAGGGCTACGTCATAACCGCCGGCACCCATGAAGATGGCGCCACAGCCGCCGGCGTTCACGGTATGACTGTCTGCGCCAACGCCAGTCATGCCGGGCTTGACGAAGTTCTCTATGTTCAGAAAGTGGCAGATGCCGGTGCCTGCCGGAGAGTAGACAATGCCCAGCTTCTGCGCCACGGTCTTCAGATATTCGTGGTCGTCCGGATTACGAAACCCGACCTGCAACATGCTGTGGTCGACGAAGTTGACGGAGAGCGGCTTCACCCGATTGACGCCCATCGCCTCCAGCTGCAGCATGCACATGGTGCCGGTGGCGTCCTGAGTGAAGGCCTCGTCCACCCTGATCTTGATCACGGTGCCAGGCGCCGGCAGCTCATTTCCATCCACCAAGTGGTCAAGCAGGATTTTTTCCGTCAAATTCAAAGGCTTCATTTCGCTCCTCCTTAGGAGTTCGTTAATTTGATTCACGTTGATTATTTCTGATTCAGCGCCAATGGTGTCGACCCCGATAGACCCCGGTGAGTGGATCCTGGGAATTATATCGCTGAGATGCTCTTCTCACCCGTCTAAATACTGCGTCGTGATGCGCCATGATGGACATTTTTACAACCATCAACGTGAAGAGAGGAGAATACCATGAGCAAGATTACGATGGATGGGTTGGATTTGGCAAAAAAAAGGATGTGGTGCGACCCCAATGCCTCCAGAGCCAGGGTACGGCCACTACCTGAAATCATCCCTCCACACTCTACCCAGCGAGTCCACTCCTGCGTGTAATGAGCTCTTGACTCAAGAGGCGGATATGGCTCATTTCCTCTTGGATGATCTGCTCGATTTTGTCCTTACCGCCTCTCTCCGGGACCATTTCTTTCATTCCCAGGTAGAATGCGATCGAATCCTTCTCGGTCATTATCGCCGCCTTCAGGATCTCCTCCATAGAGGAGGTATCTATCTCTTTCTGGAAAAAAACCCGGGTATCCGCAAGCGAGCGCAAGTAGCCGATGGCCTCGTTATTGAGATCAGCAACGGTCGACTTTCGCTGTTCATCCGTCAGGGACTTCCGTATGTCCGAAAAAACATCCTCATGCTCCTCTTCCATCCGGGCAAGCTCGATGAGAAAGTCTCTGCCTGCAGGGTCGCCGATAACGGTCCCGGCAGCCTCACGGTAAAACTCCGCCCCGTTTCTCTCGATTTGCTCGGCCATCTCGAAGACTTCATCGGCATTAAATTCGAAGCTCATGATCTCTGTCTCTCTTGTAACTATTCAGCTCATGGTGGATATAGAGATAACATACAATCCCTATATTCGCGGTGAAATCGAATGTAGCCAGGTCAAAATTTGCTATCCATTCTAATATCGGTGGAATCGATCCAGTAACCCATATTCAATACGCTGTCGTGCTGTGTCTGGAGTAGATCATAATGAAACCTCTCCTCATCAGCGAGGGATTCCGCCAACTCACGTACCTTGGGGTTAGCCGCCTTTTTTACCAGATCTTCGAAAAAACGGATCGCCTTTCTTTCCATCTCCATCGCTATCTTGAGCGCTTCGGCGCCGTTGGCGTGTTTGCCATCCTTTCCCCGCTTGGCTATGGCCGCTTCCAGCTGGTCGACAACCGGTGCCGCTCCTTGCTTCTGCATCTCGCGGTCGGCAATTTCCCGCCAATCTTCGCCGCCAGTGATGGAGGTGAATATCCCCTCCAAAACTGCGAGGTGGCCATCCTCTTCTATGGCAAGCCGTTTGAACATGGCTTTTCCAAGTTCGTCTTCGGTTACAACAGCAGCACGTTCATAAAAACCCTTGCCGCTTATTTCCAGCTTGATGGACTCTTTGATTAACTCAACCATTTGATTATCGATATCGACCATATGCTATCTCCAAAGAATCATTGCACCCGACCACAACACCAAACTGGTAAAAAGTGGGAGCGCGTCTCCGCTCTCCCACTATGGTTCACTCAACCAAGCGCGTCCAATGCAGCGTTGAAGGTTGCGCTGGGCCGCATGGCTTTTAGCGTCTTTTCCGCATCCGGAGAAAAGTAAGCGCCCATGTCGACTGGTTGGCCCTGTGCTGCGATCAGCTCTTCGGCGATCGCTGCCTCATTCTCTTCAAGCTGCTTTGCAAGCGGTGCGAACCGCGCCTGAAGCGCTGCATCACCGGTCTGTTCGGCCAGTGCTTGCGCCCAGTACATGGCAAGGTAGAAATGGCTTCCCCGGTTATCCAACTCGTTGACCTTGCGGGAGGGTGACTTGTTGTTATTCAGAAACTTGCCCGTTGCCTGATCAAGGGTATCCGCCAACACCTTTGCCTTGTCATTGTCGAATGCAATACTCAGATGCTCCATGGATGCAGCAAGTGCAAGAAACTCGCCTAGGGAATCCCACCGCAGGTGTCCCTCTTGCCTAATCTGCTGAACATGCTTTGGCGCAGATCCACCCGCACCTGTCTCGAACAGTCCACCGCCATTCATCAGCGGCACGATGGAGAGCATCTTTGCGCTGGTGCCCACTTCGAGGATCGGGTAGAGATCAGTGTTGTAATCACGCAATACGTTGCCGGTTACCGAGATGGTGTCTTCACCTGCCCTCATGCGCTCAACGGAGAGTTTAGCCGCGTCATAAACGCCCATGATGCGAATATCCAGACCAGCGGTGTCGTGATCCTGCAGATATTTATCTACTTTCTTCTTGAGCTCAACGGTGTGCGCCCGGTCTTCATCCAACCAGAAAACAGCGGGCCAACCGGTAGCTTTGGCGCGGGTCACGGCCAGCTTCACCCAGTCCTGGATCGGGGCGTCTTTTACCGCCACCATGCGCCAGATATCACCCTCTTCGACATCATGCTCATGGATAGTACTTCCATCGGCAGCCAGGATGCGGATAGTGCCATCGCCTGGTGCCTCGAAGGTTGTTGGGTGCGAACCGTACTCTTCCGCCTTTTTCGCCATCAGCCCCACATTGGGGACTGTGCCCATGGTGGTCGGGTCCAGCGCCCCATTGGCGATACAGTTCTCGATGGTAGCCTGATAGAGCGGTGCATAGCTGTGGTCGGGGATGACGAACTTGGTGTCTTGCAGTTCGCCATCTGAGTTCCACATCTGGCCCGAGGTACGAATTGCGGCGGGCATGGAGGCGTCGATGATTATATCGCTGGGGACATGCAGATTGGTGATGCCCTTGTCTGAGTTCACCATTGCTAGCGCGGGACGGTCTGCGTAGAGCGCCTGGATATCCGCTTCGATCTCTGCTTTTTTGTCTGCGGGCAGGCTCTCGATCTTGGCGTAAAGGTCGCCCAGACCATTGTTGAAATCAACGCTGAGTTCGGCAATGACATCGGCGTGTTTATCTATGACGTCTTTATAGAAGACCTTTACGCAGTGACCAAAAATAACCGGGTCAGAGACCTTCATCATGGTCGCTTTCATATGTAACGAGAAGAGTATGCCCTGCTGCTTGGCATCTTCCACCTGCTCCCCAAGAAATTTGGTCAGGGCATTTTTGCTCATGAATGTTGCGTCAACCACCTCACCCGCTTCCAGCGGTATGCTCTCCTTCAGAACGGTGGTGCTTCCGTCTTTAGCGACAAACTCGATTTTTGCGTCGGTTGCCTCGGCGATGGTCACGGATTTCTCGTTGGCACAGAAATCCCCACTGCTCATGGTGGCGACATGGGATTTCGAGTCCGAACTCCAGGCGCCCATGGAGTGCGGGTTCTGCTTCGCATAATTCTTTACCGCGCCCGGCGCCCGGCGGTCGGAGTTGCCTTCGCGTAAAACAGGGTTGACGGCGCTGCCCAAGACCTTGGCGTATCGGGTCTTGATCTCCTTCTCTGCATCGTCTTTCGGATTCTCGGGATAGTCAGGGAGGTCATAGCCCAACGCTTGAAGCTCCTTGAGCGCGGCCTTCAGCTGCGGGATCGAGGCGCTGATATTAGGCAGTTTGATGATGTTGGCTTCCGGTTTCTTCGCCAGATCACCCAATATGGCCAGATCATCAGATTGTTTTTGGTCGTCGGTCAGATTATCGGGAAAGTTCGCGATGATTCTGCCTGCGAGAGAGATATCCCTCGTTTCGACATTGATGCCGGTCCCTGCTGTGAAGGCCTTGACGATAGGCAGAAAAGAGTAGGTCGCCAGCGCGGGTGCTTCATCTGTTTTTGTCCAAACAATCGTTGATGTCTGTTCTGTCATGTTTCTTCCTCAGTAAATTTGCACCTGGATCCTGCAGCTGCTTACAGGATCCAGGTTGAACTGTTTTCTTCAAACTGTTGGCTAGGATACGTAGGAGCAGCGGGATGCTGGTGTCCGTGTGTCCATATTCCGCCCACGATTGGTGTGGTCATCAATCTCTGCTGCAGAACCGATCATACGACCAAACAGGAAAGTGGTGAAGGCAGCCGATTCCATGGTCGAATCGCTGATCTCCCCATTCGCGTAAGGCTTCCACAGCATCTTCAGCAGAATCACTGCAATCACGGCATCCACGTTGACGCAGTAGACGTTGCGGCTGACGCCGGTCTTGAACAGGGCGTTGACCAGTTCATGGTAGAACTCGTGGAAGACGTTATAACTGCCGCGCTTCTTGAACAGGTCGTTGACGAACACCTCGCGGGGATCGTAGTTGACATCTTCGCCCTTGAAGACAGGGTGGTTCACGCAGGGAATTTTGGCGTAGGAGAGATTGCCTACCGCCTTGGCCTTGGTCTTATACGCCTTGTACTCCTTGGCGTAGTCGGTGGCCATGGCGGCCAGATCCATGCCGTGGTCGGAGTGGCTGGGACTGCTCAGACCGGAATCACGGAAGCGATCCAGCAGGAAGGCGATGGCCTCGAAACCGTTGCCGCCGTGGGCATAACCTGTGTGAGTCAGAAAGCCGATATAGCCCTTGTTGACCTGAACCCGTTCCGGCGCCTCGGGGCCATCGGCGCTGACCGCACCCTTTGCCCCCTGGGCGGAGATGGTGCCAGGGCCGTTGGTGATGATCAGACCAAGCAGGACGGAGAAGGCGTAGAGCGCCTCTTCATTCGGGCGATTACCGAGCAGGGCCAGATGGGCGGTCTCGGTAAAGCTCCAGCTGCTCATAAGCTCTTTGTTGGCCACGCCGCAGAAGTTGTGCCTCTCCTGGTTCTCTGCACTGGCGGCTGAGCCGATCAGGGTGCTGAATACCCGGAAGTGCCAGGGCATGTTACTGACTGTGGTAATCGAGAGACGCTTGCGCATCAGCGCCCTCCAGGCCAGATGAGTGGTGATGGCAGCAACCAACACACTGCAGCTCAGTTTGCCTCCACCCTTCTGTTCCAAGGCCTTGAGGAAGTCGATGAATACCGATTTTGCGCTACGGGCCTCGATCGCCTCCAACATGGCAACGTTGCAGCGACCCGAGTAGTCGGTGAGGAAAACACTGGCGTCAGCGGCTTCCAGTTGGGCGCTGAAATCGAATCCCTCGTCTGACGGATCCTCCAGACCACTCTTCTTGAACAACTCTACCAGCGCACTGGTGACAGTGCGCGCCTGCTCTACCAGCTTCGGCCCCACCATGGCGACTGCCGCAGAGAGTGCGGTATTGGGGCTGTTGCCTGCATCGCGGGAGGCGTCAGCAGCGGCCAGTCCGACCTTGCCGCTCTGGTTGACGAAGGTATTCAGGGCGACATTGGCCAAAGCAGCCCCATTCTCATCCGGGTATTCGCGAATCAGACTCTGTACCAGATTCTCCTCGAAGGAGTGGGTGGAGGCGTCCAGCACGCTGGTGCCGTGGATCTTGGTCACCTGAGTCTTGGGGTCCATCATGGAGGCGCCGGAGGCATCCTTCATGGTCTGGCGCGGCATGACCGTGCCCACTTGCTCGCCCAACCCACTAATCTGTGCATTGTAGGGGGCCATAGCCTCTACGACCGGCGGATTCAGATTATCCGGCAGTTCAATACCCTGATTGTTGCTGAACCAGCACTTGAGGGAGAGATCGCCCACCGAGTCGAAATCGGGCTTGGCGCCCCGTTTCGCCATCACGGCGGTCATGGCGTCCGGGATATGGGATATGTTGACCACCACGGCGCCCTTCTCGGAGCAGACCGGATTTTCCGGGGTGAAGATGGCGTCCACGCCAAACTTCTCCATGAACCACTCTTCCTTGGCGTTGGCGTTATCACCAGTACCGGCGATAGCGCCGGCATGTCCGCATGCCTTGGTCAGCTTCGCCTTCCAGCGGCCCACGATACAGGCAACCACCGGCTTGTCGAATTCGAGATCATGCTCGTAGTAGCCACCCGGCTCGATATACATCACCGCAGACTTGGAACGATCATCGTTGTGGAATGCGTGGGTCCACTCCTGTGCGGCGTAGTGGATATAGACATCCTTACCGGATGAGAAGGAGACCGTAGTGCCCCAACCACCGGTCGCCAGGTAGACCGCAATGGTGGTGGTGAAGTTGCCGGAGTTGGAGTAGATGGCCACAGAACCGGGGAGTAGTGACTCCTCCGGTGCGCTGCCACCCAAGGCGCCGCCGATACGAACATGATTGTGGGCGTCAGCCAGACCCAGGCAATTGCCGCCGAAGATATCGATGCCGTGCATCTGACCGATGGCGCGGATGATGCGGGCGTCACGTACCGGCACCTTCTCGGTGAGTATGACGATCTTCGTCAGATTGGGGTTGACCCGCACCGCTTCGAGTACGCCGTCGCGCACACCGGAAGGCGGCAGGTAGACCACTACCACGTTGAATTCCTGGCCATCGTCCACCGCCTCGGCCACGTTATCATAGACCGGGATGTCACCAGCAGCGGTCTCCATCTTGGAACCGGAACGCCCGGGTGCGGTGCCACAGACGATATTGCCGCCTGAATAGACGTGACTCACCGGGGTTACGGTACGGCTCTCGCCGCCGGTGATGTTGAGTACGCAGACCCGGTCATTTTTCGTGGCCAGTTCTGTCAGAGAGTTGACTCCCACATAGTAGTGGGGAAAAGCAGCTACACCTTGCGGATGCATAATTGGGCTCCCTCAATCTTGCATGGCCTGCTCATTGGGCCACGCTAGGAAATTCTTGGTTACAGATATAAATCGGGGCTGCGAAGAGCCGTTATCCTTCGATACCCATCTTCTTGGCCACGATTTCACGACCACCGTTTTTCATCCAGTCATCAACTGCCTGTGCGTAGTTGACCACCTCGCTCATGGCGGAATCGAAGCCGAACATCTGATAGGGGATACCCAGGGAGTCCATGGTATCCTGCATATAGCCCATGCCTCGAATCAGGTTGGGACCGCCACGTCCCACCACCACGTAGAGCGGCTGCGCTCCATGGGTGTTGAAGTGATCCCGCAGGGCATCCGCCATGGCACGGAAGGTCTCGTAGATATCAGTGTTATTGGCCTTGCCGCCAATAATGAAGAGTACGTTGGTCTGCTCCAGCCAGTATTTGTATACGATGCGGCTGATGTCGTGCATCTTGGCGTAGGGAGGATTGCCACCGAAGTCAGATGAGATGGTGGCCGCGTCACCCAGCAATTCGGTCACCAGGGCGTTGGCGCCACCGCCAAAGGTCATGGCGGAGATCGTACCCGCTTCATTGATCACGAATACGTCGGACTGGCCCTGATAGGTACGCAGCGAGTTTACCTCCTGCTCGAAATCGGAGTAACTGGAGGTGTCCAGGTCAGCCGGCAGGCCCAGGCGAGCAACATTGGGATCATCGTCATCGAAGCCACACTTGAAGTCACAGGCCACTGGCACCAGACGCCCCTTCTTGTTGGACATCATGCGAATCGGGTTCAGCTCCAGCGTGGTCATGCCGTAGTTGTGGTAGAGGTCCCAGAGCTTGGGCAGGTTCTGCACCAGGGGACTGATCAGCTTGCTGGGAGCGCCAAGGCGCTTCAGGGCGTTGGAGATGACAAAACCCTTCAACCCGGTGAGCGGATCGAACGGGATGCTGGTGATCTTCTCCGGGGGCAACTCTTCAATATCGACGCCGCCGTGATGGGTGATGGTGATGGTCGGCGCACGGAACTCGGTATTATCGGTGATGGAGAAGTAGACCTCGTGAGCGGCCGGCACCGCGCCCTCGAAGGTAACGCCTTCGGCCTTGCTCAGGGTGTTGTTGTGAAAGTGCTCGGCAAAATAGAGCCGCTCTTTCTCCCTCATGGCGCTGCTCAGATCCTTGGCCCTGCCCAACAGACCGGACTTACCTTTCTTACCGACACCGCCTTTGAAGATCGGTTTGACGAAGACTTCGCCGCATCGCTCGATAAGGCCTTTAATCTCTTGATCACTTGCCTCCGGACCCAGCACCTCGGACCGAGGAAAACCGACAATATCCAGGAGTTTTGCGCCGTGACGCATCCCAGTGATGTTCATTACATCTGTCCCCTTAACGCTCTAATATATTGTTTCATAACCATTTAGCCGACCTCGACACAGAAAATCGCGGATAAATCCACGATTTCTCAGCGGTGAAAAGCTACGCGATAATTAGTATTCTTGCGGCAGGCTCTTCAGCTCAGCCCAGGAATAGACCGGGCCCTTTACACAGACATAGTCCTTACCCACGTTGCAACGACCGCATTTGCCAACGCCACACTTCATCTTGTTTTCGATGGTGGTGTAGATCTGTTCGTCCGCAAAGCCCAATGCCTGCAGATTCTGGATGACGAACTTTATCATGATCGGCGGGCCACAGGTAATAGCAATAGCGTTATCGGGTGACGGCGCTTTGTCCATCAGGTTGGCTGGAACAAAACCCGTATAACCCGGCCAGCCCTCCTCGGGGGCATCGATTGAGAGTTGCACTTCGGCAGACGCCTTGAGCTTCTCAAAATCGGTCTCGTACATGATGTCGCTGGAGGTGCGGGCACCGTAGAAAACGGTGATATTACCGAAGTCCTCACGTCGCGCCACTGCTGTCTGGATCACCGGCCAGATCGGGGCCAGGCCGACACCGCCGCCAATGAAGACCAGGTCCTTGCCCTTCCAGTTATCCAAGGGGAACTGGTTACCGTAGGGGCCGCGGATACCGATGAAGTCGCCGATTTTGGCAGCGTGAAAGGCCGAGGTGACTCGCCCCATCTTCATGATGCTGAACTGTTTGTACTCTTTGACCAGCGGCGAAGAGGCGATCGAGATCATTGATTCGCCTTTGCCGAACATCGACAGCATGGCGCACTGACCGCAGTCGTGCTCGAAACCGTCGTCGTTCGGGAATTCGACCTTGAAGGTCTTGATTGCCCTGGCGCCCTGGGTCTCCTCATCGATACCGACGATGCGTCCAATCTTTGGAAGATAGAGATTGTCCGTCATTGGCTCACCCTCTCCAGCACTGCGACAATGTCGATCCCCACCGGACATTCCGTGATGCAGCGGCCGCAGCCCGTGCACTGCTGAGTTTTATGGTTTTCGACGAAGTAGAGAAATTTGTGGCTGACCCGCTGTCGCAGACGGGAACCAAGGTCTGCCCTGGGATTATGTCCCGATGTGTGCATGGTGAAGTCCGGGAACTGACAGTTGTCCCAGGTTCTCACCCGCTCGCCCTCGCCGGTGGTCGGGCTGGTTACTTCGTCGTTGATGTCGAAGCAGTGGCAGGTCGGGCAAAGGAAAGTGCAGATGCCGCAGCCGATGCAGTGCTGTGCCATATCGGCCCACAGCGGAGAGTCGAAGCTCTCGCGGATTGCCTCGGGAATGGCGTCCAGATTACCAAGGGGGCGCTGGGGATGACTGCGCGAGGCCTCGTGAATCTTCTCAACCTCAGTCTGATCACCGTCACAAACCGTATCAAAGGCGTCGCGGCCACGCTCCATGGCTTCCACCCCTTTCGCGGTGACACCCTTGACATGATATCTGTCGCCCAAGTCCGTCATCAGGATATCGAGCCCATCCTCGGAGTGTGGCGAGCCTCCGACCGATTGACAGAAGCAGTTGGGGGAGTGGGGTTGGTTGCAGGCCAGGCCAACCAGAGTCAGCTTGTCGCGTCTCGCCCAGTAATAGGGGTCCTCGAACTCTTTATTGAATACCGTGTCGTTGCGGGGCATGCCTCTGCCATCGCAAGGCCGCACGCCAAACACCACGGTGGGCTTTGGGTCTGGAAGGGTCGGGGTCAGTACCGGAACGCCGTCCTTCTTTTCGAAACGAAAAAAGACTTCGCGTTGCGGGAAGACGAACTCCTTGACGGAGCCGATGGTGTTGGTATGGGAGAGGTCGATGTTAACGCCGGCTTCGATCTTGGCGTGATTCCAGACCGAGTCGGCGAAGGCGGGAGCGTACACCTCGCAGTCGTCGAGCATATCGACCCACTCCCTGAGTTTTTCCTGGCTAAGGATCTTTTCCATGGGAGCTACCTGATGAAACTATTGGGATCTTCGTCCCGGAAGGACGACAGCAGTGAGGCCTGTTCGATATCGTGTCCCGCCTGGTACTCGAACATCTCGAAGGCCTCTTTTTCAAGCTTGGTATTGAGCAGACGTAGCGGGATGTTGACCGGGCAGACCCGCTCGCATTCGCCACAATCGATACAACGGCCGGCCAGGTGAATGGCCCGCGTCAAGTGATAGACAGCGCTCTCGGAGGTATTCGCCGAGCGTTCACACCAGCGGATGCGGTTGGCTTTCTCCTCGGCGCTGGTTCCCAGCGTGACCACGAATGTGGTGCTGTCGACCACGCACTCAGGGCAGTAGCACATGGGACAGACTGCACGGCAGGCGAAACAACGCAGACACCGATCGAAGTGGTGCTCCCAAGTCGCCCAGCGCTCATCCTCGGAGACGCTCTCTGCCTCTTTGGCGGCATGGAAGGGCTCGTTAAAATCACGCGCTTCGACCGTATCGCCGAAAACAACGTCATGTAGTGCTGGAGCGGCCGCGCGGCATTCGAGGCAGCGGTCGGCCAGAATCTCTCGTGCGGGTATAGCGGTTTCAGTTTCATCACCATACACGCTGACATTGATATCGCCGGCACCGCTAAATGTTATCAGGCTTGCCGTCCTGCCCTTCAGCTTGTCGGAGAGTTTATTCGCATCGACAACGCCTGTGCCTTCGCAGGAGACGCCGATGACCACCACATCTTCGCGCTTGAAAAAGTTCTCTTGAAGCAAAACGCCTACGGCGCGACTGTCGCAGCCCTTGGCAACAATGCCGACAGGGCGGTTGTCGGGAGTCTTGGCAGCCGCCTGCTGCTTGCGGTCTTTGACCAGATAGAGCGCGAGATTATTCAGGCAGGTTGGATCCCAAACAAGGGAAGCAGCCTCCCCGGCGTCAGTTATAGTGCAGGGTTCGGCAAAGGCGCTCGCTGAGCCCCGTCGAAATCCCAGGACAGCCTTGACCTCTTCCTTCTCCAACAGACTGGCGGCATAGTCTCGAATCTCTTCTACATTGACCATCAGCGCTTCGCCTTTAATCGATTCTGAGGACCCAGTACGCGAAGATCCTCGACGAATTCATCCACCACTTCCGCAAATTTTGCCCCTTCGGCAGCCGAGACCCAGGACATGCGGAAGCGCTCTGACTCAAGGCCGATAAACTGGAGCAACTCCTTTACCAGATAAAGTTTGCGGCGGGCCAGGTAGTTTCCTTCCATGTAGTGACAGTCACCGGGATGGCAACCAGAAATCAGTACGCCGTCCGCCCCTTTGTTGAAGGCGGAGAGGATAAACATGGGCGACACAGATCCCGAACAGGGAATGGTGATGGGTGTGGCGTTTGCCGAATATTGAATACGCGACACACCGGCCAGATCGCTGCCGGCGGACGAACACCATTTACACAGGAAAGCCACAATGCGTGGCTCGAACTCCTCTGCTTTAGTCACTTTCGACGGGTTCGACACCTGAATCTTCCTCCAATTACGCCATGATGGCGCTGATCATTTCGTGAACCTGAAGCTGGGTGACGTTCTTGACGTCGATGGCGGCGCGTACGCAGACGCCCGCGCATGAGCCACAGCCTTCACACAGAACCTCGTTAACATGGGCCTTACCGTCCACGAGGGCAATGGCATCATAGGGGCAGGCGTCGACGCACATCTCGCAGCCGGTGCAGTATGGGTCTCTGACCTTCGCCACCGTCGGGCTGTGCGCCAGCTGATCCTTGGAGAGCAGGGCGATGACCTTGCTGGCGGCGGCGCCCGCCTGGCTGACCGTCTCCGGGATATCCTTCGGACCCTGGGCTGCGCCGGCGAGAAAGATGCCTGCGGTCACGCTCTCCACCGGTTTCAGCTTCGGATGGGCCTCGGCCAGAAAACCGTCTTTGTCGCGTCCTATCTTTAGGATCTTGGCGATCTCGGCAGTCCCCTTGGAAGGCTCCATCGCCTGGGCCAAAACCACCATGTCGGCATTGATCTCGACGTTACGCCCGGCCAGGGTATCGACGCCCATCACCTTGAGTTTGCCGTCCTTTTCGTAGACCTTGGAGACCCTGCCACGCAGGTAGATTACGCCGTCATTCTCCATCGAGCGCTGCACGAACTCCTCGTAACCCTTGCCGCCGGAGCGTATATCGATATAGAAGATATAGGCCTGTCCATCGGGGACATGGTGTTTGTAGAGGGTTGCGTGCTTGGCCGTGTACATGCAGCAGATCTTTGAACAGTAGGCGCAGTGGTTCTCCGGATCCCGCGAACCGGAACACTGGATGAAGACCACCTCTTTGGGCACCTTATGATCCGATGGCCGCAGAATATCGCCTTCGGTGGCGCCTGATGCCGAGCAGAGACGCTCGAACTGAAGGCCGTCGAGCACGTCCGGGTAGCGCCCGCCACCGAATTCACCCATATGCTCCATGCCGTAGAGATCGAATCCGGTGGAAACAACGATCGCCCCGATATCTTCCTCGGTGACAGTCGGTTTCTTATCGTAATCGATAGCCCCGACATCGCAGACCTCTTCGCACTTGCCGCAGACCACCGGATCAAGCCCCAGACAGGCCTCTTCATCCAGGGTAAAGGAGGCCGGGATCGCTTGGGCGAAGGGGATATGGATAGCACGGCGATTGGTCAGGCCCACATCATACTCATTGGGCACAGCGACCGGGCAGACAGGTGTACAGTCGTCACGGAGCTTGCACAGTTCGGGGTCGACGAACTCTGCCTTTTTCTTGATCTTGACCTTGAAGTTACCGACGAAGCCGGAGATGCTCTCGACCTCGCTCTCGGTCATCAACTTAATCTTGGAGTTCTTTGACACCGAGACCATCTTCGGTGACAGGATGCACTGGGAGCAGTCAAGCGTCGGAAAGGTCTCCGACAGCTTGAGCATGTTGCCACCGATGGTCGCCTGTTTTTCCACCAGGATCACGTCGAGACCGGCATCGGTCAGATCGAGCGCTGCCTGAATGCCGGCGATGCCAGCGCCGACTACCAGGGCCCGGCGGGTAACCGGAACGCCGATCGGCTCGAGCGCCTGATTGTGCTGCACACGACGTACCGATGCACGGGTGATCTTGAGGGCCTTTTCGGTGGCCACCTCCATGTCATTATGAACCCAGGCGCACTGCTCGCGGATATTGGCGATCTCGCACTGGAAGGCGTAGAGGTCACCCAGCTCCGAGGCATCGCGAAAGGTCTTTTCGTGCAGGGTCGGCGAACAGCATGAGATGACCATGCCATTGAGGTCGTTGTCCTTGATGGCATCGATGACTGCAGTCTGGCCCGGGTCCGAGCACATGTAGACATAGTCTTCGGAAAAAACGACACCGTCATCCTTGGCCAGATCCTGCGCGACCTTCTTGACGTCGACAGTGGCGGCAATATTTTTACCGCAGTGGCAAACAAAGACACCGGTGCGTTTTGTCATTTCGCGTCCCCAGTAACGAGCGGCTTCTTCTCCAGCGATTCGAGGCCGTATGCATAACCCTTGTCGAAGGCCTTTTTGTTGACCTCAAGAAAGCGGTCCGGAACCAGGCCCGGCAAAGCCTTCTTCATCGCCTCTGGGGTCACGATCTTGGTAATCGCGGAGAAGCAACCCAGGGTCACCAGATTGGCGAACAGACGGTTGCCCAACTCCTCCGCAAAGCGGGTAACCGGCGCAGGATATATCTGCACCCGCCCATCATCTTCTTTAGGCGTAACCAAATCCGCTTCGTATATAAGGACGCCGCCGTCCCGCAACTTCGGCTCATAGGTAGTGTAAGAATCCTGCGACAGAGCGATCAGCACCCCAGGCAGGGTGACATAGGGGTAAAGAACACGACTTTCAGAGACAACCAACTGGGAACTGCAGGCGCCGCCTCGGGCCTCAGGGCCGAAGCTCTGGGTCATGGTCGCAAACTTGTCGTCATACATCGACAGCGCCTTGCCGGTAATCAGGGCGCAACGGACGATGCCCTGGCCACCGAAGCCGGAGAATCTAACCTCATGCATCTACAAGCCCTCCTCGTCCACGCCCATATCCTCGGCCATCATCTGGGCCTCTTCATCTTCCATCAGGGCCTGTATCTTGGCTCTCTCCTCCGCCTCGCGCTTGGCCTTCTCTTCACGCTCAGGCTTACTCATACCGTAAAGCTGGTAGTCGTCACCCAGGACATTGGCGTAACGCTCATTGACCGCATCTTCGTAGGTCGGTTTATCCCGCTTGACGAATCTGCCCATGGCGATATCACCCTGGAAGTCGATGCCCACATCGCGGGTATCGACATCCTTCTCAACCCCAGCGTCCTCCTTGTAATATTCGAGGGCGTCAAGGCCGTCACCCAGGCGATTGCGACGCTGATAGAGGGTGGTGCAGGGGGCGATCACCTCGATAAAGGAGAAGCCTTTGTGGTTCAGCGCCTCACGGATCGATTTCGTGATATTGCGCGCATGCAGCGAGGTCCAGCGCGCCACATAGGTCGCCCCACAGGCGTCCGCCAGAAACGGCAGACTGAAGGGATATTCGTAGTTACCGTAGGGCGTGGTGGAAGCGTTGGCCGTCTGCGGCGTGGTCGGCGTCAACTGCCCACCGGTCATGCCGTAGGTGAAGTTGTTGACGCAGATGACCATGATGTCCATGTTGCGGCGGGCGGCGTGGATGAAGTGGTTACCACCGATTCCCGTGAGATCGCCGTCACCGCTGACCACCACCACCTTCATATCAGGATTGGCCAGTTTGAGGCCAGTGGCGACGGGGATGGCGCGCCCATGAGTGGCGTGAATGGAATCGAAGTTCACATAGCCGGCAACCCGACCGGTACAGCCGATGCCGGAGATCACCGCCAGTTTATCCATATCGATGCCGCTTTTATTGACGGCCTCGGCGAAGGAGTTGACTACGGTACCGATACCACAACCCGGGCACCAGATATGCGGCATCCTCTCCATGCGCAGAAAATCCGCCATTGGGCTCTCTGCGCGGAATTTATCGATATTCACTTCAATGCTCATTTGCTGGCCTCCTTGATAGCGTCAAGGATGACTTCGGGATCATGCACCGCGCCACCGCAATGGGGGACGCTGACGACTTTGCATCGGCCGGCTGCACTGCGTTCGACCTCCCTCACCATCTGACCGTAATTGATTTCCGGAACCACGATTGCCTTCACCTTGCCGGCCAGTTCCTCGATTCTCTTCTCAGCAAAGGGCCAGATGGTGATAAGCCGCATCGATCCGGTCTTGATGCCGGCCTCACGCGCCAACTGCACTGCCCGGGAGACAATCCGTGAAGTGATGCCGTAGGAGACGACAACGACCTCCGCACCATCCATCTCACTCTCATCAAGCTGAATAATCTTGTCCGCGTTGGAGTCAATCTTTTCAATCAGGTGGGTAACAACTTTTTCGTTCTGATCCACTGTCAGGTGTGGATAGCCACGCTCGTCATGGGTGAGGCCGGTGAGGTGGAACCGGTATCCGTCACCCGCCTTGACCATGGGCGCAACATCCTTGCCGGTGAACTGGTAGGGCCGGTAATCTTTCTTGGGGCCTTCGTACCAGTTGCGCTCCACCACCTCAATCTCTGCTGCGGGTGGGATAACGACCTTTTCATGCATATGGCCAACGGTCTCATCGGCCATAATGAAGACTGGAACCCGATAGGTTTCCGACAGGTTGAATGCCTCCACCGTCAGGTCGAAACACTCCTGCGGTGAATCCGGACAGAGCGCGATAATCCGGTAGTCACCGTGAGATCCCCAGCGTATCTGCATCATATCCTGCTGGGCGGGCATGGTAGGCAACCCGGTGGATGGACCGGCGCGCTGGACATCGGCGATCACCATAGGGGTTTCCGTCATAACGGCCAGACCAAGATTTTCCATCATCAGTGAGAGGCCGGGTCCCGAGGTCACCGTCATCACCTTCTGCCCACCCCAAGCGCCACCTACAAGGGCGGCGATGGACGCTATCTCATCCTCCATCTGAATGAACATGCCACCGACACCCGGACAGCGCTCGGCAAATCGTTCAGCGGTCTCGGTCGACGGCGTGATTGGATAACCGGCAAAGAAGCGGCATCCGGCCGCCAATGCCCCCTCGGCAATTGCGTGATCGCCGTCGAGGAAGTGGGAGCCCTCGAGTACACCTTTCGGATCGGCGGCAGTCTTACGCATTCTCATTCTCCTCTGTCTCCGCCTTGCGGGTGACGTAAATGGCGAATTCCGGACAGATCGTCTGGCAGAAATCGCAATCTCTGCAATCGTCCGGCGATTTGATGTACGGGGGATGATATCCCTTGGCGTTGTATTCGGGTGACATGGCAAGGGCATCGGTCGGGCAATAATTGACGCAGAAGCCGCAACCCTTGCACCAAGTCTTATTAATGGTGACAACGCCGGTGATCTCTTTGATTTTGCCGAATGCCATCGTTGTTTCCCTCAGAGCAGACCTTTCCCGGTCAGCAGGGGACCGGGGGGCGTGTGATGGAGATCCAGCCTCAGTACCGACTCGGATCCTCCGAGGGCGATGGCCATCAGTTGCGAGAAATAGACGACCGGCATGCTATGGAAATCAGAATGGATTTTCAGAGTTGCCTCCTGACGATGGTCCAGGTTGAAGGCGCACAGGGGGCAGCTTACCGCCACCGTGTCCGCACCCTGTGCCTTCGCTGAGCCCAGGATTTCGTAGGTCTTGTCGGCGATGATTTCGGGTTTATCGACGGTCTGGTGGGCGCCGCAACACTCGGTTTTATGGCTGAAATCCACCGGCTCGCCACCCAGGACCGTAATCAGATCCTCAAGCACCCTGGGGTTCTCGGCATCGTCGATTGCCGCCTCGTTGGGCCGCACCAGCATGCAGCCGTAGTAGCAGGCCACGCGCAGGCCTTCGAGGGGTTTGACTACCTGCTCGCGAATGGCGTCGAATCCGATCTGATCGCGCACCACTTCCAGGACATGCAGGACATCGACATCCCCTGCATAATCGACCGGCTCGTCATACATGAAATCGTTCATGCGAGCCAGATCTTCCCCATTGGCGCGGGCGCGGTGATTGGCCCGTTTGAGGGTGTTGAAGCACATGGAGCAACCGGTCATAAGCTGCGAGTCCCCCCTTTCACTGGTGCGCAGCAGGTTGCGGATCGGCGCTACCTGACGCATCAGGTCGTCCGCAGAGAGAGAGAAAACGGTACCGCAGCAGTTCCAGCGATCCAACTCGACCGCTTCCACGCCTAGCTTGTCCATCGCGAACAGGGTGGAGTCCTCGAAATTCCGAGCGTGGTTCTTGAGCGTGCAACCGGGAAAATAGCTGAGCTTCATGATGTGAACTTTCTCATGCTGCCGATGAGGGCGATGGGCGGGATGGCGCGCAGGTCCGCCTCGGAAACCTCGTCCACTTGCAGGTGATCCTGCCGCGCACGCAGCTTTATCTGGCGCATGGACTCGATCAACTCGGCGATCCGAACTCCTTTGGGGCAGCGCGTATTGCAGGTCATACAGGAGACGCAGAGCCAGATTGCTTCAGAGTTGAGTAGATCCTCCTCCATTCCCAGTTGTGCCAGCCGAATCATCTGGTTTGGTGGGATATCCATGTAAGCAGCCATGGGGCAGCCGGCGGAACACTTTCCACACTGGTAGCAGGCCATCAGGTTCTGGTCTGCGAGCCGCTGAACCTTGGCTGTGAACCCGCTGTTGATCCTGTCTCTTGAGATGCTCACCGTCATGAGATCTCTCCTGTGCCCGGGAGCTGCCATGGGGGAATGAGGAAACTGGTCACTTGTCGTCCTTCCCTTTGCTGCAACTACAACCGATCCGGCTGCGCAGTATAGAGTGACGCGCCGGGATATTGCCGAGGCGGGCCAGTTGATGGAGCTTGACATCCTCTGGCGTATAGGAGGGCAGGATCACCGGCGAGATCAGGTCGCTGTCTATTCCCTGCTCTGTCATCTCACCATCATAGGCAATCACATGATCCAGACTAAGCTTGCCGAGCTTCACTGACTTGGAGTACTCACTGGCTTGCTTGCCGACACGACGACCAAAGACGTTGTAATCAAGTACCGAATTGCCCATCAGTCGGTTGCGACCGTGGACACCGCCCGATGCCTCCCCAGCGATGAACAGGCCTGGAATATTGGACTCGCAACGCTCGTTTATCTCGATGCCGCCATTCTGATAGTGGAGCGAGGGATAGATCAGCATCGGCTGCTTGACGATGTCGATATCGTAGTTGTCGAACGCCCGGCACATACCGGGGAACTGATGCCTGGTGTAACCCTCGCCGTGGATCATGTCGATAAGCGGCGAGTCCAGCCACACCCCACTACGGCCGGAGGCGGTATCGACGCCCATGTTCCGCTCACTGCTGCACTCGCGGATAATAGCGGCGCTCTCCACGTCGCGGGGTTCGCGGGGGAAGACGAAGAGTTCGCCATCCTTGTTCAACGGCTGGCCACCTGCGCCACGGATCTTCTCTGTAATCAGGAAGCCTGCGATCTGCTCAGGATATATGGCGCCAGTGGGATGGTACTGGACCGAATCCATAAACTTGAGATTGGCGCCGGCGCGGTAGGCCATCACCAGTCCATCGCCAGTGGCTCCATAGTGATTGGTGGTGGCAAAACCGCGGATATGTAACCGACCGAAACCGCCAGTGGTGATCACCGTCGACTTGGCCTTGACCACCATGAACTGCTCGGTGTCCAAATTATAGAGTATGGCGCCGGCACATTGTCCTTTATCATCCAGAAGCAACTCAATGGCCGGTTCGAATTCACGGATGCTGATCTCGTCCGGATGATTCTCCACCTCGTCCATCAAAGTACGCATGATGACGGCACCGATATAGTCACGGCAGGAGACCATGCGCTTGCGCGAAGTGCCGCCGCCGTGCAGGATCTGGAGAGAACCATCCTCCATCTTGTCCCACATGACGCCCAGATTCTCCAGCTCCCGGACAACTTCAGGGCCGTCCTCGGTCAGTGCGCGAACCAACTCGGGCTTGTTGTCGAAATGACCGCCGCCGATGGCATCCAGATAGTGCCGTGTAGGCGAATCCGGTGGTGCAACCGCTGCCTGCATACCACCCTCGGACATCATGGAGTTGGCGTCACCCAAGCGCAGCTTGGTGGCAATCATCGGTTTGATGCCGTTCTTTATCGCTGTGATGGCGGCCCAACAGCCGGCGCCGCCACCGCCGATAATCAGCATGTCGGTTTCGTAATCGGGGTTGGCGAGACTCGCCTCCATCCGCTTCGGATCCACCATCGAATGTGCTTCGAGCAGATCGGTGATCTCGGTTGTGAGTTTCTCACCTTTGTTGGGGCCAATCCGGATGCGGCTGCGCGCGGAAGACGCAGAATCGGGATGGAACTTCGAAAGCACGTCTTCCCGTTCCGCTGCATTCATCGGTGGATAGACCGGCTTATCGTTCTTCGCCAGCTCCAGCCTTTTGGATCGAGTCTGATTCACTTTTTCAAGCGAATCTTTTAAATAATCCGGATACATTCATTTCCCCCGAAAGTACGCTTGTCGTCGATGTAAAATCAATTCTTCAAGCGCCCCGAAAGTGGTGTTTGTTTTACCTTCCAAATCCTGCCAGGAGGCGGTGCTACTCTGTGTCTCTCGCGTAATAGCGTTCGCTGAGAGCTTCCCTCTCCAGGGACATTAACTCGGCATACTCACCGTCGTACTCGCGATCCTTCACTTGCTGGATGCGGGTATCGAGTTCTTTACTCTCCTTGCGCAGATAGCGTCCGTAGAGGCGCTTGCCGAGAATGGCGACCTTATGCTGGATGATCTCGGAAGGGCAGCGCAGGGCGCACAGACCACAGCCTACACACTCATAGGAGAGTTCCATGAGTTCAGCAATGTCACCGCGCATGGCGGACTGGATGTAATCCATCACCTGAAGTCCCTGTGGGCAGGCCTTGGTGCAGGTGCCGCAGGCTACGCAACGGAAGACGACTGGATAGAGTTCTTTTATGGTGTCAACGTCAGGAGTGAGCTTTTCCAGGTCGTAGACCGCTTTCTCAAGGGGTACGGAGGGTATCTGAGAGAGCGCCATTCCCTCCTGGACCAGGGTGGTGCAGGCGAGCCCGGTATGGATCCGGTAGTCGCCGGGTAGTCGGTAGATGGTGCCGCAGGCGCCGCAGAAGCCTTCGCGGCAGCCTGCTCCGCGGATGATCTGCTGGCCACTGTGCTCGATGGCCCGCATGATCGTGGCATCATCGGGAACCAGGGCGGGCTTGCCCATGATGGAAACTGTCACCATGCGCGCCTGAGGTTGCTCCGGCTTGTCGGTATTGCTCACAGCTTTGTTCTTGTCATCGGTTTTGTTTTGCTGATAGCCACTCATAGGGATTTCTCCGCCTGTGCCTATCATTCAAGCCGTTCGGCCCGATTCCGGATCCCGCTCTGGAATATCCGGATACTCACTCATCCAACTTCTGTCTTGCGGCTATTCCGACCGACATGGCCGGCAGGATTTCCACAGTAATCTCCAGGTTTCTTGAAGGTCGATGCTAACACTACAGTTCGTACAAATACAAAATTTGTTCAAAGACAGTCACCGGAATTAGGGAGGATTTGCTTCTGCGGTGTGTTACAGGCCCAGTCGTACCGCCGATAGTTCAGCACTGA
Organism: Chromatiales bacterium; assembly: GCA_036784775.1. Taxonomy (GTDB): domain Bacteria; phylum Pseudomonadota; class Gammaproteobacteria; order Chromatiales; family Chromatiaceae; genus QGON01. The sequence goes on from JAMJIN010000023.1 coordinate 28,462, forward strand.
TTCTGTGCCAATATGCTTCTTACCTCAGTTCTCCAAAGGCAATTATTGGTTTGCTTCTTCCCCAACTCATCAAGACTGCGTAAAGGTAATCCCAGGGCACTTACGATTTGTTGGTTTCGAGTGCTTTGCGGTGCCAGCAGGTGCGTATGAATGCTCATCGATGCATAAGGTATGTTTCTTGTACTGTGACGGAGTTGGCAAAAAAGCCTTCCGGGAATGACCTTTAATCCCCCCTTAAGAAACCTGCACTAGCTTGGTGATTAGGATGTTTTCCCCAAATTATATCCTGATGCCGAAAGGCCGCAGCTTTAACTGGTCTCCTCAAGAAAACAGCTATTGGAGGTAACTTCTCAAAAACCCGTGGCAAGAGCAGCCCGCTCGGTGATGATATCGGGTAATGGAGCAATGGTCTGTTCACCAATACCCAAACGATCTGTTAACCCGGTAGTTGCATAAATTCCGGTGCTAACAACCATTCCACCGTATAAAAGACAGGGAGAAATAAAAAATATGCACTATCTCTGGAGTTCACTGCTGGTGAGATCCAGAAACCATGAAAAATCCTACATTTGAAACGATAAAAATGAGAAAGC